>JAQTNZ010000353.1 GCA_028713595.1 Methylovulum sp.
TCTTTCCGCAACATGACGTACCGATTCCTCAGTAAACGGGATAGGATAAAGATCATAGTGATGCCCCTCATCGCTGCAAAAACTTAAGTGTTCAGTGTACAGCGCGAAGTTGTGTTCATCGAGAAAACCCTTCAAACGCAGTAAAAAAGGTATATCCAACGGCTCAGGCCCGCCCAGCGATAACGAAAGACCATGCGCCACGAAGATATGTTGCTCCGTGTAAGAACGAAATATTTTGCCCAGCCTACCGCCAATATCTATCCAATTTTCGGGCGACACTTCAAAAAATTTAATCACATCGGGAACGCCCGATTCCAGCGGCTGTAAAAGATCTCGTCGTAGACCCAGCCCTGCCCCGTTAACAGCAAAAGTTTTCATCATGTTTTTTAGCCAATTAAATTTGCGTTTTTAATATCTAAGTCCGCTAAACAGGTGAATCTGGGGGCTTTAAGGAAAAATATCGGATTCAACACGCAAGCCGTCCAGCAACTTGTTAAAGCCGCTAAATAAATCGACTACAGCCATAAGCTCAGTTATTTCAGCGTCCCCAAGCCCCATTTTCTTAAGCACAGCGGTGTGTGCGTTAATGCAATATTCGCAACCGTTAGTGGCTGAAACCGCGACGGCAATAATTTCCTTGGTTTTTCGATCCAGTTTCCCAGGGCCCATAATGACTTTATAGCGATTCCAACTGGCTTCCAGGTAGGCAGAATTATTGGCCATAGCCCTGAACATACCAGGGACGAAATCCATGCCAAATGTTTTTTTAATGTCGTTATAGATGGTTACAACCGATTCGACGGCTTCAGATTCATCTATTAATTTGATGTTCGCCATATGTATTATATGAACGCCTCCCGTTTGCCAAGGACGAATTTTATATGCTGGGACAGATTAGGCTGCAGTTTTATATCCGGCCTGTCATGCAGGTCGATGCCTGCTGGCCCTAATGGAATCCGCTGACCTACGCCTCATTTCCTCCAGGGACTCGAAGTCCTAGTCCATATCCAGGCTTGGTAGGTCACGGTCTGACCTGTTTGCCATCACTCGTTTCGTACCTTACGCAACCTTTGCGGCGTACCTCTCCTAGTTTAAAAGTGGTTAAAATTTGTCAGGTGCCGATCTATACGGCCTGACTGACATAGCCTTTTTGGTACGCTCTTTCATGCGCCAACAGCGCCCAGATCATGCGTGCCATTTTATTGGCCAAGGCGACCACTGTCACATTGAGTGGTCGCCGTTGGCGCAATTCAGTCACCCAGGGATCCGGCGCTTTGGCATTCAGCAACACAGAGCGTGCACCATGGATGAGCAAGGTACGCATGTAGGTGTCGCCTCGCTTACTAATGCCCAGAAGCCGAATTCGTCCTCCCGTACCACTTTGCCTCGGCACCAAGCCTAGCCAGGCGGCAAATTCTCGCCCCGACTTAAAGGCTTTGGCATCGCCCATTGTCGCAACGGCCGCCGTGGCCGTGAGCAAACCGACGCCGGGTATTTCGATAAGGCGGGCACTGGCCGTATCTTGTTTTAGCCATAGCGCGAGCCGACGCTCGATATCAGCCACCTGCTTATCCAGCGTACCGATCCGTTCCCATTGTTCGCGCAGGGTGTTGATGACCATTGAGGGCAGTCGGTCGGACAAGCGTTGCAGGGCTTCGGCAATATCTTTCTTGATGCCGACTTTGCCCCGCGGCATGACTTCACCGTATTCAGCCAACAGGCCGCGAAGGCCATTAATCTGAGCAGTGCGAAACTTCACCAGCTGACTGCGCATACGGTGTAAGGCCAAAACGGCCTGTTGTTCTTCACTCTTGACAGCCACCGGCTTAATATCCGGTTGCTGCACTGCCGTCCAGATTGCCCGCGCATCATGCACATCGCTCTTGTTGCCGCCAACAAACGGTTTAACCTGCTTGCCGGGCAGCAGCTTGACCTGATGCCCCATCGCCAGCAGTTGCCGTGCCCAGTGCTGTGAGCCGCCACAGGCTTCCATGCCAATCAGACAGGGGGCCAGGTTGGCAAAATGTTCCAAAAACTGCTCCCGTTTGAGCTGCAAACTGACGATTTCGCCCGTTTCGCTTTCGATCCAGTGCAGTTGAAATACACGTTTGGCGATATCGAAACCGATTATCATTTTGCTATTATTCATCTCGGACTCTCCGGTTTGCCTGTGAAGATGTCAATCTTACACCTTGGGTACTCAGATACCGTGGACCCGTGAGAGTCCACTAGCATCTTGCTACCCATTAATGCCCCATGCTTTCGACAATGCGTGCTCAGGGATTGGGGTGGGAGGCGTTCATACCATTTCCTCGGCAACTGCTCCTGCATTGCTCTACCTCCTGCATCCATGCAGTCGTCATTTTTCGGATTATAAAAGATAGACAAAGCCGCCTATAACCATTACAGGCGGCTTCGAAGCTGCTACATTTTTCCGCTACAACCGCCTTCCTTCATCTTGCCGCTGCATCCGCCTTCTTTCATTTTTTCTTCCGGCTTCGCTGCACCGCTACAACCGCCTTCTTTCATTTTCATTTTATTGGCACCGCATTTGCCTTCGCCGCATTTACCTTCCTTCAATTTGCCGCTGCAACCGCCTTCCTTGCCTTTCGTTTTATCGGCTGCCGCCAATTGTTGCCCGGTGCTGATGTTGGACATCGCAAACGGATTTTCACCGGCTTGAACGGTGGGTGCAGCACTTAATAAAGCCGTAGCAATCGCACTGCCCAAAGTCAAAGATAAGGTTTTTTTGTTCATAGTAGATACTCCAAAAGTGATTAATGAATGTCAGGATAGTTATAACGACAAACGCCGTAAAGCCTTCATACCTCATCAGTCGTGGATGATCCGCATTCCTTACAATTTTTTTGCGCAATGGCATGAAAGAGCCAAACTGCTCAGGTTATTTAATCGGTTTGTAAGGAAATCGTTTTTATTTCGACTTAAGATCGTTACCGAAGAAAGGCATTGGCCCACATTAGATCAAGCAAAGGAAAACAACATGAAACCACCCTTAAGCGAAGCTCATACCCAAGATTTACTGCATACCCTCTACAGTATGGCGTTTCTAGTTGAAGCTCGCGATCCTTATACTGGAGGTCATTTGTGGCGGGTATCGCAGTTCTCGACCCGACTGGCGCTGGCTTGCGATTTCTCCAAACAGCAGGCAGTGGTTGCCGGACTGGGCGGTTTTCTACATGATTTAGGTAAGGTGGGGGTGCCGGACAGCATTCTGAACAACAAAGGTAAACTCAGTGATGACGAATATGCGGTAATGAAAACCCATCCTGAATTAGGGGCTCAGGTTTTACAGGGTCATCCATTGGCACCGCTGGCGATGGATGCGGTGTTGGGGCACCATGAGCGTATCGACGGCCATGGCTACCCATCTGGCTTAACCAGCGAGGCCATATCGAACACAGCCAAAATAGTAGGTCTAGCCGATGCTTTCGATGCGATGACCAGCACTCGTCCTTATCGTAAAGGTATGGCGATGGAAGCGGCTATTGAACAAATAGCCAACAATTTGGATACACAGTTCGACCGGACATTCGGCATAAAATTTATTACTCTAGTCAAGTCGGGTGAACTGAATGGCATAATCGGGCATAGTGAAGCAGGTATTCCAATGCGTGATTGTCCAATATGCGGTCCGGTTGTGGTAGTGCATAAGCACCAGAAAGCGGGTGATGCAGTCTTTTGCAGAGTGTGCGGCAATGGCTTCTCACTGCAAAAACAGCAAGGAGAATTAAAGCTTGAGCCTACCGGCAAACTAGGCACTGCCCACGATTTGCAAGCCACCATTGACCATGATTTACTGGGACGCTTGCTCGAAGAGGCGCTGCCGTATCTACCCGTTGACAGCAGCAACAGCGGCAGAAGCTGGCTGCAACGCTTGCGACACTGGTTGTAATGTGTATCGACTGTTATGCCCTTCGGCGTTAAATCCGCCATCGTTTGCAAAATAAAAA
>JAQTNZ010000354.1 GCA_028713595.1 Methylovulum sp.
GCCAATTCAAAGTGCGGGTGGTCTTTTTGGGCGGCAAAAAAACGGATGGCCTTATCGTTTGCCGATACCGCCGATACCGCCAGCAAACCTACGCAGCTTGCCAAAAACCTACCCATAAACATCATCAATTATCCGCTCGCCTTTAACTGAAAAACCACGAGCCCGAAAACTCGTGGTTGGAAGCCACACTATACAGGTTTTGTAACACTATTTCGAGGGCAAACAGGGGTGACAGCATTGCGCTATCGCCTTTTAAGAGAAAAACCGTTCGCCACCCGGGTCATCGTCAGCACACCAGAAAACCTGCGCTAGGCTTGGTGTGCCGTGGCTATTACTTGCCTGATGGCCAGTAGACTTGTGGTGCGCCAGTAGGGGCCGGGCCATGTGGGATTGGCAAGTTGGCGTCAATATCCGCATCAGACGGTTCGATAGCCAAGTTGTAACCGGCACCACAACCCGCTGGCAGTGGGTTAGTGACCAAATTACGGGTAATGGTCATAGTCGGCCAGTAGAATTTGCCGGCGTCCATATCGGCTTGGTTATAAGGCATAACAAATGAGTCATTAAATTTGGCGGTCATGTGGCCAATCCAAACGTCCGCACGGGCAGGATTGGTGTTGTTGACGTTGCCTTTCAGACACCAGTTAGCCGCCGCAACCCGCACTTTCAAATTAAGGGCGCAAGAGTCTGTCTTAAAAGCAACGGGCCCGACTCTAAAGGGGGCCAGTGAGCTGGTGCTCGCCACTGATTGCCAGATAGGTGCCGAATCATAAGGTTTTGGGCCATTGTGGGCGGCAAAACCTCTGTTTAGGAGAGAACCTGAGGCGAGGGTATCAACCTTAGGGATAAAGTTAGGGAACAAACCGGGTTGCACCAAGCCCAATCCTAAGTTGGTAAAGCCCACGCCTGGCAATGAGCCGACGATATCGCCCGATAAGTCAGCCAGCGTTCCCAAAGATGCGCCGGTGACAGGATCTAACTTGGTGACCACCGCTTTTGTAGGGTCGGCAGCATTTGGGAACAGTGCGGAAGAGGCGATGACATCAAGGCGAGTGGTCGCCGTTTCGCCAGCGGCATTGGTCGCACAACCGTGGGTGATATTGACGGCGTTATAAGACACCAAGCCTTCTTGGACGACATCACGGATGCCTGTGTGCGCCGATACGTTTTGCGCCGCCACAGAAACCAGTGTCGCTGCTGATAGTAATGCCAGTTGTCTTGCCAATTTGTTATTTTTCATCAAGTCCCCCAAGAGGTTATAAGTTTTATGAAGAGCGGATAAGAAATCGGCAGTCGTCCGTCCCTTATCCACAACTACAATAAAGCATGATATGTGCCAATGATAAAAACAAAGTGACAATTTAATTAAAAATATAAGCCATTGTAATATGGGCAAATAATACAAAAAACCAGACTATTTGTAAGGCAATGGCACACAACACCTGTCAGTTTTTTTATCCTAGAAAACCTGGCAACGGTCATTTAAAAAGCCAAATTTCAGGGGTGCTGGTAAAAAAGTGTGGCATATACCACACTTTTTTACCAGCACCCCCGTTAAAATCCTTTTTTTACATATAGTTATAAAAAAATAAGTGATATGGCACAGATGCTGAGTTAAATAACATAGTTCAATTGCGGTGCCTTATGGGTGTTGGCCGATTGCAGGTAACGCCACCCATAAAAAAGCCGGAAACACACCGCATGGCATATTTCCGGCTTATAGGGCCAAGCAGAAGGCTTATAGCCCCTGCTTAAGCATTTAGCTGATCTTACCGTGGCATTGTTTGTACTTTTGCCCGGAACCGCAAGGGCAAGGGTCATTGCGGCCAATGTTAGGGTCTATGCCCACCATCAGCGGCACTTCGTCATCCGCGTCATCCAGGCTCATCTGTTCACCGTCGGCAGTATCGAACAGCGGCACCGCCGCGTGTTCAAACTGCATGTCTTTAGGCATTTGCATCTGCTCGTCAAGGGCTTGCGCGTCATGTTCTTGCCTTAACTGGATTTTGAACAAGATGGTGACCACTTCGTGTTTGATATGCTCCAGCAAGCCGTTAAACATTTCAAAGGCTTCGCGCTTGTATTCCTGTTTAGGGTCTTTTTGCGCATAGCCCCGAAAATGGATGCCCTGACGCAGGTAATCCATTGCCGCCAGATGTTCTTTCCAATTGCTGTCCAACACTTGCAACATGATGGTTTTTTCAATGTGCTGCATGATGTCCGAGCCAATGCTCTGCTCTTTGTCCTTATGGTTTTGCTCCAGTATATCGACGATTTTCTTGCGCAATGACAGCTCCTGCAAAGAGTGGTCATCATCGAGCATTTGCCGTATCGGGATCTGGACGCCAAATTCTTGCTGGATATGCGTTTCCAATTCCTCGACCGCCCACTGTTCGGCCATAGTTTTGGGTGGGATATACTCGGAAATGGCGTTGTTCACCACATCGGCGCGGATCGCGGTGATAATGTCGGAAATTTCTTCCGCCGCCATGATTTCGTTACGTTGCGCGTAAACGACCTTACGCTGGTCGTTGGCGACATCGTCATAGGCCAAGATTTCTTTGCGTATGTCAAAGTTGCGGCCTTCGACTTTGCGTTGGGCATTTTCGATAGAGCGCGTCACCCACGGATGCTCGATGGCCTCGCCATTGCCCATGCCCAGTTTTTGCATCAGTCCGGCGACGCGGTCGGAGGCAAAAATACGCATCAGGTCATCTTGCAAGGACAGGTAAAAACGAGTCGAGCCAGGGTCGCCCTGACGGCCAGAACGGCCACGCAACTGGTTGTCGATACGCCGTGATTCATGGCGCTCTGAACCCACCACATGCAGGCCGCCGCTGGCGATAACGGCATTGTGCCGTTCTTGCCAAGCTGCCTTGACTTGTTCTTTGTCGGCGTCGCTGGCATCCGCCCCTAAGGCTTTGAGTTCCGCCTCAAGATTGCCGCCCAAGACAATGTCAGTACCACGGCCAGCCATGTTGGTGGCGATGGTCACGGCAAACGGCTGCCCCGCTTGTTCTATGATATGCGCTTCACGCTCATGCTGTTTGGCGTTCAACACCTCATGCTTGATGCCCAATTGCGTCAATAAAGTAGACAGCAATTCGGAGTTTTCGATGGAGGTGGTGCCGACCAGCACAGGTTGGCCACGGCTGACGCATTCTTTAATGTCATCGGCCACCGCGCGGTATTTTTCCTCGGCGGTCAAGAAAATAACGTCCCCCAAATCGCGGCGTATCATCGGGCGGTGGGTGGGGATGACCACCACTTCCAAGCCGTAAATTTTGTTTAGCTCAAAGGCTTCGGTGTCGGCGGTTCCGGTCATGCCCGACAGTTTTTCATACAGGCGGAAGTAGTTTTGGAAGGTGATGGACGCCAAGGTTTGGTTTTCATTTTGGATGGTGACACGCTCTTTGGCCTCTATGGCCTGATGCAAGCCTTCCGACCAGCGCCGTCCTGGCATGACCCGTCCGGTAAATTCGTCAACAATGACCACCTCATCGTTGGCGACGATGTAATCCACATCCCTTTTAAACAAAATATGGGCGCGTAACGAGGCGTTCAGATAGTGCATCAGGCGGATGTTGGTGGCATCGTACAGGCTAGTGCCTTCAATCATCAGGCCGTGTTCAACCATCAGTTGCTCAATGCGCTCATGGCCTTGTTCGGTCAGGTGGATTTGCCGGGTCTTTTCATCAACGGTGTAATCGCCATGCGGGCTGTCTTTCTCTTGGGCGGTCAGGAACGGGATGATGGCATTGGCTTTGATGTAAATTTCGGTGCTGTCTTCGGTGGGGCCGGAAATGATGAGCGGTGTCCGTGCTTCATCGATCAGAATCGAGTCCACTTCGTCAACAATCCCGAAATACAAATCACGTTGGACTTTTTGGTCCAGGTTAAAGGCCATGTTGTCACGCAGATAATCAAAGCCGAATTCGTTGTTGGTGCCGTAAGTGATGTCGCAGGCGTA
>JAQTNZ010000355.1 GCA_028713595.1 Methylovulum sp.
TTAGATATAGAGCTGAATCTCGGATTTTATCCTTATCCGGATTATGAACCAATGGCTTTTTGGGGTGATAGGCAGGCTTTGAACACAATACAGGAAAAGTAATGAGCTATCGTGAGTTATTTAAAATAGAGGGGTTGCCTGTTTTTCAAAACAAAATGTTTGTTGAACGCATTGCGGCACTAAACTGCCCTAAGGGAGATGTAACATTGGTTCAGAATATGGAAACAGGATTGATATATAACGCATCGTTTGATGGTAGTTTGCTCAAATATGATGCCGATTATCAAAACGAGCAAGCTTGTTCCAGTGTGTTTAAGCAACACCTTAATGATGTCAAAGCAATTATTGAACGTCAGCTTACTGGCAAGAGCTTGATTGAAGTGGGTTGTGGTAAGGGATATTTCCTTGAATATTTGCGGCAATCTGGTTTTGCAATTATTGGGGTTGACCCAGCCTATGAAGGAAGCAATCCAGATGTAGTGAAAGCTGTGTTTGAACCAAGCTTAGGATTGACATCAGAAGGAGTAATTTTGCGCCATGTGTTAGAACATATACCCAATCCCTATCAATTTCTGACTGCTATTGCAGAGGCTAACGGGAACAAAGGAAAAATTTATATTGAAGTTCCCTGTTTGGACTGGATTTGTCAGCATCGCGCTTGGTTCGATATTTTTTATGAACATGTGAATTACTTGCGTCTTAATGATTTCCGCCGAATGTTTGGTAAAGTTTATGAGAGTGGACATATTTTTGGACGACAATATTTATATGTTGTTGCCGACTTATCGACTTTGCAGCAGCCCGTATTCCAACAAGATGATGCTTTTATGTTTCCAGGAAATTTTTTGGCAGAAATTGATCGCACTGCCTCAATTGTTAAGGGAAGGCGCAACGCCATCTGGGGCGGGGCTTCCAAGGGTGTAATCTTTGCGCTTTACATGCAACGAGTTGGTGTGGATAGCGGTTTAATCATCGATATTAACCCTGCAAAACAAAACAAATATATGGCAGGGAGCGGCCTGATAATTTCTTCCCCAACAGAGGGGATGCAAAAGTTACAAGCTGGGGATGATATCCTCGTTATGAACTCAAATTATTTGCAAGAAGTCATCACACTATCACATAACCAGTTTAATTACATACAGGTAGATCACTATGAGTTTTGACAAAGAAGTGCAAGAAAGGGTCAATGCAATCGGTAACAATGAGGAACTGAAAGCGAGTGCTCATAATTTTTTGAAAGACTCATTGGCTCCAAAATATTCCTACAATTTTTCATGGTTAGGCAGACCCATTATTCAGTATCCCCAGGATATGATTGCTATGCAAGAAATTATCTGGGAAGTAAAGCCAGACCTAATTATTGAAACAGGCATTGCACATGGTGGGTCACTTATCTTTTCTGCGGCGATGTTGGAGTTGGTTGCCGCTTGCACGGGTAATGAAGGCGAAGTGCTAGGCATAGACATTGATATCCGTTCACATAACCGCAAGGCTATTGAAGCTCATCCGATGTTCAAGCGTATTACCATGATTGAGGGTTCAAGCATTGCCCCAGAGGTTGCCGCCCAAGTTGTTAAAAAAGCAAAAGGCAAAAAATCCATTCTTGTCTGCCTTGATTCCAATCATACCCATGAGCATGTGCTTGCGGAACTGGAGATATACGCACCTTTGGCTACAACTGGAAGTTATTGTGTGGTGTTTGACACTGTAGTAGAAGACATGCCAAAAGAATTGTCTGGGCAACGTCCTTGGGGGCCAGGAAACAATCCCAAGACGGCTGTATGGGAATATCTGAAAACCCATCCTGAATTCGAGATCGACAAGGGCATCCAGAATAAGCTATTGATTACCGTAGCACCTGACGGATATTTGAAACGTATTCGATAGATCCTGAACTACGTTTTTGCCAATGGGATTTCACCATTGGCTTGAAGCATTGGCAATTATTATTCGGCAAACCATGATCAAAAAAAATATCATCGCCAATTATTTTGGACAGGGCTGGACAGCCTTGATGGGGCTTGCCTTTGTGCCATTATATATCCGCTACCTCGGAATGGAATCCTACGGGCTTATCGGACTTTTTGCGGTCATGCAGGCTTGGTTATCGTTGCTTGATATGGGTATGTCGCCGACTCTTAATCGGGAAATGGCCCGTTTTACCAGTGGTGCGCACAGTGCGCAGTCCATTCATAATCTGTTGCGTAGCTTGGAAATGATTTGCTTTAGCTTTGCTGTGCTCATTGCTTTAGGTGTTTTTTCCGCATCAGGTTATTTGGCGAGCGACTGGCTTAAAGCCGATAAACTTCCCACTACAGTTGTCGCCCAAGCCCTTTCGGTTATGGCATTTGTCGTCGCCCTACGCTTTGTTGAAGGCATTTACCGTGGCTCGCTATTCGGGCTACAACGGCAGGTCTGGTATAACAGTGCCAATGCCATCCTCGCCACCGTGCGCCATGCCGGTGCCGTGGCAATTCTTGCATGGGTCTCGCCGACTATCCAGACATTCTTTTTTTGGCAGGCGGCCATCTCCTTGCTGTCCATTGCTGTATTTGCCAGAGGTGTTCATCGGGTATTGCCTAAGCCACCGTTGCCACCGAAATTCTCATACACCGCCCTTACGGATGTCTGGAGGTTTGCCAGAGGAATGTTGGGCATCACTTTTCTGGCCATTCTCCTGACCCAAGTGGACAAGGTCTTGCTTTCCCGGATGTTGACGCTGGAGTCTTTCGGCTACTACACACTAGCGGCGACAGTTGCTGGTGTACTCTCCACCGTCATCGGCCCTATTACGGATGCCATTTATCCACGCATGGTGGAACTCGCTACCGAGGATGATCCAGCCACACTGGTGTCGATTTATCACCAAGGCGCGCAACTGGTCACCATCTTGAGTGCATCTGCTGTGATGCTGCTTAGTTTCTTTTCTGGAGGCATCATCTTTATGTGGTCAGGAAACATCAACCTTGCCGAAAATACAGCTCCTCTCTTGTCGGTTTTGGCTGTGGGCAGTTTTTTGAATGCGTTGATGTGGATGCCTTATCGGTGTCAACTTGCACACGGCTGGACTGGCCTTACTTTAAAAATAAATCTTGTGGCAGTAATCGTGCTTATCCCCGCCATTATCTGGGTTGTTCCCCAATACGGTGCCTTGGGTGCAGCGTGGATATGGGTAGTTCTGAATACAGGTTACATATTGATCTCTATTCATCTCATGCATCGCCGATTGATTCCAAAAGAAAAGTGGAGCTGGTATCTTAACGATGTGCTATTACCCATTAGCGGCGCGATTGGAGTCACGTTGTTAGCGCAACAGTTTCAACCTGCGAGCTACCAGGATCGTTGGCATTGGTTTGGCTTTTTGTTGATTACCGGTGTTATTTATATCGCGGTATCGGCTACATTGGCAAATCGTATTCGTCCCCGATTGTTAATGGTGGTGGGACGTACCTTCCTCTGGCGATTTTCGTGAGCTGCGGTTGAGTAAAAAACTTACGATTAGAACATGAATCCACAACTAAAACGAACGGAGACTATAAGAAGATGTATGATTTGAAAAAACCATTAATTAGCATAGTAATTCCAACGCGTGAACGGGCTTATACGCTAAAATATACATTACAGACGGCATTAGACCAAGCAAATGATAACTTCCAAATTGTTGTCAGTGACAATTTTAGTCAGGACAACACTAAAGAAGTCGTTGATGCTTTTGCAGATCCACGCATTACCTATGTCAATACTGGCAACCGTCTATCCATGTGTGATAATTGGGATTTTGCGTTTAATTATGTCAAAGGAGAGTATGTAATTTATATTGGTGATGATGATGGGGTGATGCCAGGAGCGATTAATAAGTTAGAGACTATTATCAAAGCAACCCCATCGTTAATCTATAATTGGGAGCTTCATTCGTATATCTGGCCTATTG
>JAQTNZ010000356.1 GCA_028713595.1 Methylovulum sp.
TAACACCTTGCCGCCTTTGGAGATCGAAAAAAGCCATTAACGGCAGTTTGTGAATTAACCCCATGCAGCATAAAGGCTAATGATTATGGGGGGGTGCTGGCTTGTTTTGGAGTTTTTGAGGACTATAAAAAAGGGGATGCAACCAGTACGCGCGGGCGCGGGATTATACCGCGTTTTTGTGGTGGCTGGTGTATTTGATTTGTGTTACATAAAACAATATGATAAACGTTTCGTTATTCAAGAAACGGGCTGGGTGTTTATTATGGGCTATGACGGCAAAGGCAAGTTGGCGGAGGCTTTGGCGGCTTTATACGGGTATTCGGCCAAAAGCCACAACAAGACAGCCGAACTGGTCAAGCAAGCCAAAGATGGGCTAGGTATCACCAGCAACGCCAAGCATTTGCCCGATGATGTGAAGCTAAGCATTTACCGCTGGCACGTTGACCGGAATAACGCCGCCACCGCGATACAGACGGATATTGTGGGCGAACCCTTAAGCGATACGGCCACCACCTCAGCGGAACCGATGGCGGACAGTGCGGCAATTCAGGTTCCGCCCTTAGCGGAAAGCACGGACAGCCCAGCGACCCCGGAACCCGAAGCCGCCGCACAGGTGGAACCCAGCGACCCCGCTAGCGACAGCGAGGCCGCGACCGACACCCGCGAGCCGCCGCCGGAAAGCAATTGGGGCGGTGTCCGGTTAGGGGCGGGGCGTAAGCCGACGGGCAAGCAGACCGTGACGGTGCGCGTACCCGTGGAATGGGTGGGCATGATCGAGCAAGCCAAGCGCACGGGCTTGATTAATGTAACGGATAATCAAAGCGGTTATTTACAGGCAAAGGTCAGTGAATTAGAAAAAGCGTTACAACATTCAAAGTCTGAATATCAGGCCTTGGTAAAAGCCCACGCGCAGCAGATCGGGGAACGTGACCGCACTATTAAGGCATTGCAACCCCAACCGCACCCTTGCCAAGGCCTCACCCAAGCGGGCGGCAAATGCCCGAACAAGGCCAGCAGGGAGGCGGTGCTGGGCGGTTATGCCGTCTATTTGTGCGCCGCGCATTACCGGAAACTGGCCGTTTAAAAGTTACCGCAAAGTTACCGCAAAAGCAACGGTGCTTATTGGGTTTTTTACTGTAAAAACAATGGTTTGTCTAAGTTACGCAACAGGCACTTAAAAAATTGCCTAATGATTTCGGAAAATAAAAATGGGCGGTTTGGGTAGCGGTAGGCAATATGGCGGGCGTTGCACGGACGACTGCCAAACGCTGGATGTCAGGCAATGGCAACGTAAAGGCCTATTGGTGGCCGGAACGGTCTTTAGCACCACTTGGTCGAACGGTGCGGCAATCCGTGCCGTGGTCGAGGCCGACAGGGTGCGGCTGGTGTATTCGGTTCGGGAATATGGCGGGGAGTGGGAGCCGTTGGACTATGCCGTCATTTTGCAGACCACCGCTTGCCATTACGGCGGGGTGCGCCATTGGTTCACCTGCCCCGCCGTGCGGTGCGGTAAGCGCGTGGCCGTGCTGTACCAAGGCGGCAAGTATTTTGCTTGCCGGAACTGTTACCGATTGGCCTACCGTAGCCAGCGTGACACCCAAAGCGACAGGCTAATCCATAAGGCCGACAAATTACGCGACCGGCTGGGCTGGGAGCCGGGCATATTGAACGGCAACGGCGACAAGCCCAAAGGGATGCACTGGAAGACGTTCAGGCAACTACAGGCCGAACACGACAGGCTGGCCGATGCAGGTGTGGCTATGGCAATGCGGCGGTTTAAATGCGTCTTGTGAGCGAAGGGGCAAAGTTTGCGGCCAAGACGCGGCGGTGTCTTGGACAAACCCAGACACGGCAAGGCTTGGGCGGTCATTTGTCGCAAGCCAACGCCGCCGTTACTTTGCCAGCAAACTATGGGCTTAAGGGGATAGGTGGCAAGCTGAACAGCTTCACCGATGATGAAGTAAAAAGGCTGTTCCCTTCTTACAAAAATTAAAAGATACCGTTTAATATTTATATCTATTTACAAACATTAAACGTTCGTATAATATTTGTAAAAAATAAATCCAACGGGGCAAAACGATGAAAGCAATCATTTATACACGGGTATCGACCGCCGAACAGGGCAAAAGTGGCTTGGGGCTGGAATCACAACACAATATGGTGACGGAGTTCTGCAAAGCCGAAAATATCGAGGTTATGGGCCATTACAGCGAAGTGGAAACCGGAAAGGGTGCGGACGCTTTGGACAAACGCCCGCAACTCGCTAAAGCCCTTGCCCATGCCAAAAAGGAAAGTGCTTACCTGGTGGTTGCCAAGCTTGACCGCTTGGGGCGCAACGTGTCTTTTATCAGCGGCCTGATGGAAAACAAAGTACCCTTTATTGTCGCCCAACTGGGCAAAGATGCCGACAGCTTCATGTTACACCTGTACGCCGCCTTGTCCGAAAAGGAACGCGAGCTAATCAGCACCCGCACCAAAGCCGCTTTGGCCGTGCTGAAAGACAAGGGCGTTAAGCTGGGCAACCATACGAACTTGGACGATGCCCGATTGAAAGCCCATGCCAGCAACAAGGAAGGCGCAACGGCTTTTGCTGATAACGTGTTCCCGATGGTTCAGCAATTTAGGGATAACGGCGACACCTTGCCAACGATAGCAGACAAGCTGAACAGCTTAGGCGTGAAGACACGGCGCGGCGGCAAGTGGTATCCTTCGACCGTGGCCAATATCTTAAAACGGGCTTAACCGGACAACAACAAAATGATCGAATTTAAAGCCGATAAGGCGGACACTGAATTTTTATTGGCCAAACTGGGTTATGGACTTATGGAGACGCGACTTTAAGTCCCACCTTTACCATGTTTTACGCATTTGCCATCAATATCTAACCAACTGCCACATATCCGACATCTGTCCCCCCATCCAAGATGTAATTTTTTAGAAATAAAAATACTTTTCATAGCACTATCCTATTATTATCGGTTTCATAAAACCACTTACTGAATTGCAATGCATACCAATTTTACTTTTTAAATTATATTTTAATCAAAAATATACACTTAAATACGAAATTATCTTGTCCTTTTTATGGTAACTTCTCAATAATTACAAGGTAAAGTCGCACTTTCGGAGCTAGTTCATAAAAAATGGCTTACATATCACATTAGCCATAAAATAAAGGAAAAATCGAAAAAAGATAATTTTTTTGATTATAACCCATTGTTTTTATTAATGCCATAACTTATTGAGAAGTTACTTTTTACTTTTCATGCTTCTACTCAATTGATTTTAAGGGTTTTTGATTTATATGAGCTTGCCTTACCTGAAACTTTGCCCAACGTTGGTTGCATTTAAACAAACGACACCAAAGTCCCATAGGATTTAGGTTTAGTCTAAAGACGGAAAGCCCCCAAGATTGGCTAAATTGTTACGCTTATCAATAGGGCGGAATCTAGCACTAAAAGCACACTAAAACAGCATCAATAAGGTATAATTTTAGTATCAAAAACACACTAAAAAACCGACCATGATTATTTTGATAGGTAGCCAAAAAGGCGGGTGCGGCAAGTCCACCACCACCGTTAACCTGTGCGCTGAACTCGCGGGGCAAGGCCATGATGTGGTGCTGGTCGATGCCGACCGCCAAGCCACGGCGGCTAATTGGGCGATGGACAGGGCGGATAACCCCGCGCTGGCAAAAGTCCATTGTGTCCAAAAATACGAAAATATCCGTGACACCCTGCTAGACCTTAACCAGCGTTACGGCTATGTGGTGGCCGATGCCGCCGGACGCGACAGCAGGGAGCTACGCACAGGCATGACCGCCGCCCACATTTTAATCGTGCCGTTCAGGCCTTCCCAACCCGACTTGGACACCTTGCCCAACATGCAGGACATAATCATCGGAGCCAAAGACATTAACCCTAACCTAA
>JAQTNZ010000357.1 GCA_028713595.1 Methylovulum sp.
CCCAAAACTCTTGCCATTAAAGTTTCTTTGAAGATCGAGCGGGCCATCGGTACGGTATCCATACAAACTGTCATCCATAGGATCTGTTATATCAAAGCCCTTAACCTTGGTTTTTTCGGAAAACCTCCTGATAGTATCTTGAGGATCATAGCCAACCGGGACGATATAATATTCGCCGGTTGCCGGATCTTTTATAAAGTTGCCATTGGCATCGGTAAGATAAGTGGACTCTACTTGGCCAACTTCCACCCATTCTTTAGTAACCGGATCCGTATTCCCAACCGAGGAGAAAAAACGCACATTTTTGTCTTTATCACTCATAACAATAGTCCTTTATCAAAGAGTTAGGTTTTTTTGAAGCACGGGCAGTTACCGCGCAGCTAACGGACGCATTTGTCCAACTCCGTCCGGCATTATGTTCTTGTGCCATCAATTGCCCCTGCAAGTGTCTAATTGGGTGAAGGTCATGGTGATTTCCTCAAAACCGTCGTTCCGGCGGCCTAGGGTGGTTTCAATGGTGGCGGCGCGGAACCAGCCCTGTTCGGTGTAGCCGTTTAGAACCGTCTGTATGTTATCGGTGATGGCCGAGTGGACGACTTTAATATTGATGGCGTAATCATCGGGTACGCCGACCGTGCCGTCCTGATGGGCCGCCAAGGCGGCGTGTTCTTTAAACCATTGCTTGATAAAGCCCTCTTTGCTGTCCAGGGTGGTCATGCGCAACTCGGTGGCGGTGCTGGCGTGGACGCTATCAATGAAGGCACTGCCGATTTTGCGCTTTTCGCCCGCGAGGCTTTGGGCGCTATAGCTGACATCGGTGCAGAACAGGTTGAACACTTCGCTGGCATCACCGGACAGATTGCTGCGGACATTAATTAAGAACAGGTTTTTCTTGGCGAAATTAACGCCCTGCATTTTGGTGAGGATGTTTTTGGCGGCGAGCGGGGTTATGCCACCGAACAACGGGTTTTTGGTGTAAAGGTAACGCGCCTGTGAGGCGAAGCCGTGCGCACCAAACAAGATGCTGTCAAATAGCCCTGAGTCGAGGATTTTTAGCCCCGCCTCGTCAAAGTTTCCCGATTGCAGGTCATTGACCACACCCAGCCCTTTGGAAATATTGCCCAAAGTGCCTGATCCTACCGTGTTGTTAAGCACGCCGCCCACGGCGGTTGACACACGGTTGGCCGCTATCGCCCCCAACGCCGCCCCAAAAGTCCCACCGCCTAACGCGCTTTGGATACCGCCGCCCAAGACATTTTGGATTCCCCCGTTGAGCGTGTTTTGGATACCGCCGCTTAACTGGCTTAGTAAGGAGGTGCGGGTGTTTTTGGTTGACAGGAAAATACTGTCCGACAGGCCATTAAACAGCGACATAACTTAGTCCCCCTGTTCGGGTGCGGGTTGCGGGTTAGTGGCGATGTGCGCAAACAGCTTGGCTTGCTCGGCGTTTAGGCTCATGTTGGTGGTGAGCATCGACTCCATCATCTCGGCACTCGCGCCCATGTCTTTGAGCATTTTTAGGGTTTGGACGATGGTTTGCGCGGCGTTCATCTTGTCCGCCGTGGTTTTTTGCTGTTCGGCTTCCAAGGCGGCTATCGAGCCGTAAAAATTGACCGCCCACGGGCGTTCGGCTTCGGGGAACACCACGCCATAGCGTTTTAAGGTGTGGATGTCGATGACTTCGTTACAAAAATCCCGTGCCGCCCGGCGGATAATGCGTGAGTTTTCGGCGGCCTGCGCCGATGTCCGCGCCAGTCCGCCCGCGCCCATCCAGCCCTTGACTTGGTCGGAAAAGCCCAGGTTGGACAAATCCACGCCCAAGGCCGAGGCGGTCAGGCGGGCGTGGAGCATCACGTCATCAATGCTGATGGTTTGGGTGGCGGTGTTGCCTTGTGACAAATTGACCAACTGCTTTTCGGTGTGCATCGGCAAAATGGAAATGATCGACTCGACAATCGGCCTACCGCTTTGCACGGCCTCGGCGACGGTGGCCTTGACCTTGTTGAACATGTCCACTACCGTCTGCCCGAAGTCGTCTTGCTGTTGCTTGGTCATGCCTTCCATTTGCAAGCCGACAATGCGGTGGTCCAGCGAGGCGTTCATGCGTTGCGCCACCAAACCGAACAGGGTGTTGTTGAGATTAGTGTAAGAAGCTTCGGCGGCATACAACAAAGAGCCACCGGCCATTGACGGCATCATGTTCAGGTTGTCGAGGCTGTCTTCAGTCAGGGCGGTGCGGATGGCTTTCTCGACCACGCCGTATTGGGGCACCCACTGGACACGGGGCATTTTTAGCCGCGCCAATTGGGCGATGTTCAGGCGCTCAAAATTCTTTTCACCGACATAGACCGCATAACCCACGGTTTTGCCACCGCGCTCGTAAGGCTGTACCAGCGAAGGGTGTAGCATCTCGTCACAATTAAGATGCACCACGCCGCGTGCGTCGCTGTAAATACGCGCGTAAGCGTCACCGAAGGTCGCGCCGGTATAGGCTAGGGCGTAAATATGCCGGTTCAGCAACGGGGCAAGGTCGCGGGAAATTTCTTCGACCAACGCGCACAAGTGCGGGTCGTTATGGATGGTCGGCCTTTTTTCGATAAAGACAATATCACCGCTGGCTTCATGGCCGCCCATCGCCGTGGTGGTCAACAGCTTCAGCGCCGATGAGCAGATGGCATCCCGCGACATATCCAGCCAAGTCTGGTAAATTTGGCTGCGGGTACGCGCCCCGCCACTGCTGCCTAATAAAGTGGCAATGGTGGTGCTGGCGGCGCCATAAGCGAAAGCGTCCGCTTGGGTGATAGTGTCAGCCTCGGTGAGGTTGGCGGCTTCCCAACGTTTTTTGGATAAGCCGCTCCCGAACAGCGAAAACAAGCCGCCGCGCTGGTTAGATACGTTTTTGGAGGGGGAATTTGCCATGAGCACACGCCTGATTTTAGGATAGCTTATGGTAAGGCATGGTGGCGGGGGGCTTGGCTGGGGTTTCCAAGTGGGGTGGGGCTGCTATTTTCGTTTGTTTCGTTTATACTGTTAGCTTAAGATAAAATAAATATCGAGGCCGATACGATGACAGTAGCAAACATTGCCCAATTGCCTACTCCACAAGAAACGGAAGAGGCTAAAATCACCAGCCGTGCTTTAGCAAAATATGCCCACAATGACAGGCTGCATTTGAAAATCGCCAACTCGCATGGGGAACCGGACGATTTGATCTTGCCCGGCTACGCGCTTAACCTGTTGCAGGACATTCTGACAGAAATGTCCAAAGGCAACGCCATAACGGTCATGCCGATACATGCGGAATTGTCCACCCAAGAAACCGCCGAGCTGTTAAACGTCAGCCGACCGCATTTGGTCGCGTTACTGGAGCAAGGCAAAATCCCTTTTAGAAAAGTCGGCACACATCGGCGGGTGTTAGCTAAGGATGTGTTTGCCTATAAACAAGGTATTGACGCAAACCGCCTGCAAGCCTTGCATGAGCTGACCGCCCAAGCCCAAGAGTTGGGCATGGGTTATGAATAATGGCGAAGTTTTCGGTTATTTATGATGCTTGTGCCTTATACCCTTAAGGGATTTGTTCAAGGCACAGTGGACAGACCACATCCATGAAGAATGGATTACGGCCTTATTGAGGCGGGGGCAATACAACAGGGTTGTTTTGGAGCGGACACGCGACCTTATGGATGCCTGTGTGCGTGATGCCAAGGTGTCCGGCTATAGGGAAAACCGCCTGTGCGGCGGTGAACAACCTTCAATTGCTCTTCAAGGTCGGCTATCCTTTCTAAATCGCCTATGCGGCGGTGAACACCAACTGCAAACTGAAATTACCGAAAAAGAATTTCTAAATCGCCTATGCGGCGGTGAACCCGATAACTTGCACATGGCCGCTATGAAGATGTTTCTAAATCGCCTATGCGGCGGTGAAC
>JAQTNZ010000358.1 GCA_028713595.1 Methylovulum sp.
GCCTGTGACGACATAGACAGGATCAGTTCCGGCAGATTTGGCCAATTCTTTAAGTTCTGCAAGATCTTCCTGTCCATTATGAAAGGTCAGGTGAACCAGGATGGCCCGTTCACCCGAATCGGGACGGTCAAACAATTAGTGCCTCATTAAAGCAGTCAGGGGAGGGGGAATGGCTGTGCCGGCAAAAAACCATCAGAGGCTTATTCATCACTTGATTCGTCACCTTCACGGCTCATTTTGACCGCTTTGCTGGGGACTATCGTGGAAATGGCATGTTTATAGACCATTTGGCTAACGGTGTTTTTCAGCATAATCACATACTGGTCAAAAGAATCGACTTTTCCTTGCAGCTTAATGCCGTTGACCAGAAAAATGGATACGGGGGTATGTTCTTTTCTGAGCGTGTTTAAAAAATTGTCCTGCAAATTTTGGCCTTTTGACATCCGATTTCTCCTTATTTTTATAGAAATGCTGGTTAAGATAACTGCAATTATCAGTCAATACAAATCATAATCTGGCAGGCAAAGCGCCTTGCTTTGCCCATTAGCCAGATTTTACCAATAGATTCGATGACTTGCTTTTAATTTTATATGAGGTTTTCAATTTGACCACCAGAATGCGATAAGTGCCCGGGCTTAAGAAGCTATCGGGCGCTATCAGCAACGTTTGTCTGTTGTGGGGCTTGATTCGGCCAAACATACTTGAATGGCTGATATGGGTATGGCTGTCCTGAATTTCAATATGCAAAAATAATGCAAAAGTGGTTATTACCGTATCCGGCAGAATCCGCACCGCCATCCAATCCTGCGTATGGGCTATTTCCCAGCCTAACGCCTTACTGTATCTCAGCGTTTGCCCGCTGGGTTGGCAACGTGCCAGCACCCAGCGATAATGGGCCATTAGCACTATTGCCAGCAAAACCTGCACCATTATCGGTAAGGCATTACTAAAACTGGCGCACAAAGCCAAACCATGCACCAGTTTTAGCGCCGTTATTAAACGTTTTGAGGTGGTTAACGGGAAAAGGGTCATGAGGGCGTTAAAAACGTGAGCCTCTTAGGCCAATATACCCTTACTATCGGCCAAATCAATTTACCCTATCCGTTTTCCTGCACCGCTTTGACATAAAGCGTTGCGCCAATGACCGCAGCGGGTGCGACCAAAATATTCACCACGGGTAAGGTCAAGCCCATCATGGTGATGCCGCCAAAGCTTAAGGCACCCAAACGCATGTCTTTGGCCAATTGTTTTTGCTCAGGGAACAACACGCCTGCGTTTTCCAGCGGAAAGGCCAGATATTCCAAAGCCATGCCCCACGCGCCAAACAACGCCCATAAAAATGGCGCGGCAATATTAAGGCCAGGGATCATAAACAGCACCAGCAAGGGCAGGGCGCGGGTGCCAAGATATAAGACCCGTTTCAATTCCGCCGCCATCACTTTGGCTAGGGGTTGCTCGGCCATGACCGTATCGCCGCCGCTCACCAAGGCTAAGGTTTTTGCCGCCAGTTTACCGTAAAAAGGTGCCGCCAAAATATTAGCCATGACCGTAAAAGTGAAAAATCCGGCGATAAAAAAACAAATGAAAAACAACGGCCATAACACCCAATCCAACCAACTGAGCCAAGCGGGTATGAACTGGTGTATGAGGCTATTGATGTAGTGATAGCCCAGCGCCAACGCCACGGCGTAAACCCCTAAATTAATCAGCAAGGGCATTAACAAAAAGGCCCGCAATTCGGGGTGCATCAACAGCCCCAAGCCTTTAAAAAAATAGCCGACAGCCACTAGAGGGTTATTGATTTTTTTAGCCACTATCATCGTAAATTCCCCATAGTTTCGGCGGATGGCATCATCACCACGCCCCGTTCAGTCACAATAGCGCTAATCAACGCCGCCGGAGTCACGTCAAAAACCGGATTCCAGGCACTGACCAGCGAGTCTGGCGTATGGTAACAGGCGGGCAACAATTCTTGGGCATGGCGTTGTTCAATCTCAATGCCGTCACCTGACGGGATGCTCCAATCTATGGTGGTGGTGGGCGCGACCACCATCAGCTTTACCTGATGGTGCCGTGCCAGCACCGCCAGCGCGTAAGTGCCGATTTTGTTCGCCGTGTCGCCATTGGCGGCGATACGGTCGGCGCCGACAATCACCCAATCAACCGCGCCCGATTTCATCAGCCAAGCCGCCGCCGAATCGGCGATCAGCGTCACCGGAATACCTTCTTGGGACAATTCCCACACCGTTAGCCGCGCCCCTTGCAGCCAAGGGCGGGTTTCACCGGCAAAAACCGCCACGTCTTGGCGTTGCCGGACACTGCGGATCACCCCCAAGGCCGTACCGTAACCGCCTGTCGCCAATGCCCCGGTATTGCAATGGGTCAAGATACCCTGAGCATGACCGATTATGTCCGCGCCAAGCTCCCCCATACGATGGTTGGCGGCCACATCATCGGCATGAATGCCTTGCGCACACTCTAATAATGCTGCTAACGGTTGTTCATTGGCTTGCTCCAGTGCGGTTTTCATGGTGGCCAAGGCCGTGAATAGGTTAACGGCGGTCGGGCGCGATTGCGCCAGCATCGCCATATCTGCCGCTACCTTTTCCCGCCATTGCTTGGGGCTGGCACGGTAATGCCGATAGGCCGACAACACTACGCCATAAGCCGCCGCAATGCCGATGGCGGGCGCACCCCGCACCCGCATGGTGGCAATGGCATCATGCACCCCCGCCGCATCGTCATAGACATCGTAAGCGATGGTTTCCGGCAGTTGCCGCTGGTCCAATACTTTTAAAGCGTCGCCCGTCCATTGCAGGGCTTGTACAGTCAATTTAGTCATTTGTAGAAAAAGGATAGTTGGGAAAAGTGAGTTTGGCAAAGCCTTATCGGGCAATGCATAGGTTTTTTGACACCGCAGGCTAAAACATAGCGGCATTTTATTACAGAGTGATGGGCAATGATTTAAAGTTTTGTTGCCGCAGTGCTATCTTCAAAGATGGCGGCGGGGTGTTTGCTGGTGTTACGGCAAGGTACAAGCAAGCATTGCAAAGAGTCAAAAACCGATGTTTTGAAAATTGTTAATGACCAAAACAGCATAATTTTGTATAGTGTTACAGTTCGTTTATTGATAACGGGATGCGTCCTTTCGGGTTCATCCCGTTTTGCACATTTGAGGTAACGTGTTTGACTAAGTCTGCTTTATTAGTGTTAGAAGATGGTACGGTATTTAGCGGTGTATCCGTAGGTGCAGACGGCTGTTCGGTCGGTGAGGTGGTGTTTAACACCGCCATGACCGGATACCAAGAGATTCTCAGCGACCCGTCATACGCCCAGCAAATTGTCACCCTGACTTATCCGCACATCGGTAACGTGGGGACAACCCCCGAAGATGACGAGTCGGTGGGCGTGTTCGCCAGCGGTCTGGTGATTAGGGATTTACCGTTGCTGGCCAGCAACTGGCGCAGCCAAAAAACCTTACAACAGTATTTGTTGGACAATAAGGTGGTGGCAATTGCCGAGATAGACACCCGCAAGCTGACCCGTCTGTTACGCGACAAAGGGGCGCAACGTGGCGCGATAGTGGCCGGAGATGACGTTGATGTGGCGGCCGCCACCGCCGCGATAGCCGGATTTTCCGGTCTAAAAGGCTTGGATTTGGCTAAGGAAGTCACCACCGCCGACAGTTACGAGTGGACGGAAACCATCTGGTCGCTACAAGATGGGCATCTGCCAGGTGCCAACCTGACCAAGCATGTCGTGGCCTATGATTTTGGCATTAAGCGCAATATCCTCCGCTTGCTGGTCAACCGTGGTTGCCGTGTCACGGTCGTGCCCGCAAAAACCCCCGCCGCCGAAGTGCTGGCAATGAAACCGGATGGCGTGTTCCTGTCCAATGGCCCGGGCGACCCTGAAC
>JAQTNZ010000359.1 GCA_028713595.1 Methylovulum sp.
CAAGACTTTAACATGTCACACGGTGTCAACACCTTGACCTTTAACGGCCAATACCGCTGGTTCCCTGGTGGGCAACGCGACAAGACCCTGTTAGGCCGGATGCAATTGTATACAGGCTTGGGTGCCGGTTTCAGCGTTCCCCACGTTGAAGCCCTCATTAACAAAGTCCAAACTTACGAGTACCAATGGGGTGCAGGCCCAGTCGTCAATGGCATGATGGGTATCAATTATGATCTGATTGACCATCTGTCCGCCTTTGCCGAATATAAATTGGGCTACGTCAACGTTGAAGACGACTTGACCGGCGGCGGCACTATCAGCACCGAAACTGTCAACCATCAGCTGATTTTTGGCTTGACGGCGCATTTTTAAGTGCGGCGGGTAGAGACCTAAAAAAGCCCCGATTGTTAACAACAATCGGGGCTTTTTGTTTTCGGCGCATTGGCATTAAGGCCTAACCAAACCCGCCATTTTTAAGGCTGACAATACCCTTGTCCATCAAGCGCCGCCAAGGTGGTCAACTAGAGATTGTCACACGTTTGCATCCAAATGACCATGCGTGTGGTTTCGCCTAAGGCGAAGCCACCCCTAAAAGAAAGCTATGCAAAGCCCTGCGGGTTTTTGCTTTGCCAATTCCAGGTATCGGCGACCATATCATCAAGGTTCTTTTCGGCCCGCCAGCCCAACTCCTGTAACGCCCTATCAGGGTTGGCAAAGCACTCGGCCAAATCACCGGCCCTGCGGCCTACGATTTTGTAATTGATCGGACGGCCTGTGACGCGCTCAAAAGCGTGGACTATTTCCAAAACGCTATAGCCTTGTCCGGTGCCCAAGTTATAAGGACGGCAACCGCCAGCGGCAAAACTGTCGCCATCCAGCACCTCTATGGCTTTGATATGGCCTTTCACCAAATCCACGACATGGATGTAATCACGGATACCCGTACCGTCGGGGGTGGGGTAATCATTGCCAAACACCGACAATTGCGCCAGTTTGCCGATAGCGACTTGCGAAACATAAGGCATGAGGTTATTGGGGATGCCGTTGGGGTCTTCGCCAATCAGGCCGCTTTCATGCGCCCCTATCGGGTTGAAATAACGCAGCAAGGCGATTTTCCACGGGCGCGGCTCGTGGTTGATGGCATCGGCGGCGGACAAATCCCGCAAGATGTCTTCAATCATCGCCTTGGAGCGGCCATAGGGATTGATAGCCCCTAAGGGGAAATCTTCGGCATATTGGGGCGAGGCGGATTCGCCGTACACGGTCGCCGAAGAGCTGAACACCAGTTCCTTGACCCCTGCCGCTTGCATCGCTTCGGTCAGCACCAGTGTGCCATAGACATTATTGTGATAATACAAGTCGGGCTTGGCACAAGATTCACCCACCGCTTTCAGGCCCGCAAAGTGGATCACCGTGTCGATGGCTTCTTTAGCAAAAATCTCGGTTAACGCAAGTCTGTCGCGGATATCCGCCTGATAAAAGCCCAAGGCCTTACCGGTGATGCTTTGCACCCGCGCCAGCGATTCAGTTTTGCTGTTGGACAAGTTATCGACCACAACGATGTCATAATCGGCTTGCAACAGTTCGACACAGGCGTGGCTGCCGATATAACCGGCCCCGCCTGTCACCAGAATTTTTTTCTTAGCCATTCTTAGGTTTCCGAATTTTCAGTTTTATTAAATGGACGCGGCGGTTATCCGCCCTAATCACTTCAAAGCGTAAGTCATCAACGACTACGCATTCGCCTTTTTTGGGCATGTGCTCAAGTTGGCTGACTACAAAACCGCCAACGGTGTCATATTCATCGGTAGCCAGATGGGTGGCAAAATAGTCGTCAAACTCTTCTATCGGGGTCAGGGCCTTAATGAGGTATTCGTGTTCATTGCGCTTAAAGATGTAACCGTGGTCTTCATGGTCATCGTGCTCATCTTCAATATCGCCGACGATTTGTTCCAAAATGTCCTCAATGGTCACTAATCCGGCGGCTTGGCCGTATTCGTCAACGACTATCGCCATGTGGTTGCCGTTGGTGCGCAATTCTTTCAGCAACACGTTCAAGCGCTTGCTTTCAGGTATTACGCAGGGCGGGCGCATGATTTGCTGCACGGTTATGGATTTGTTTTGCAGCACATGGGTCAGCAGGTCTTTCGCCAACAACACGCCGACCACTTTGCTGCGGTCATCTTCTATGACCGGATAACGGGAATGGCAAAATTCAATGACCTGGGGGAAAATGTCCTCCAATTGCGCCTCTTGGGGGACAGCCACCATTTGTATGCGCGGGATCATGATGTCCCTGACGCGCATTTGCGAGACTTGCAACACGCCTTCGATCATGGTCAGGGCATCGGTGTCCAGCAGTTCATTTTCGCGGGCCTCTCTTAATATTTCCTTGAGATCTTCAAGATCTTGTGGCTCTCCGCTGAGTAAATGGCCGAGTTTTTCAACCCAACTTTTCGGCGGAGAGTGTCTACTAGGAGGATAGTCATCGCTCATGGTCTGTTACCTGTAAATAAGGGTTACGAATGTTCAATTGTTGCAAAAAGCCTATTTCTTTACCTTCCATTTCCTCGGCATCGGCATCGTCGATATGGTCATAACCGAGCAAATGCAACAAGCCGTGGATAACGATATGCGCCCAATGGTCAAGCAAGGGTTTGCCCTGTTCCAGGGCTTCAGCCGCCAATACCGGGGCGCAAATCACCAAGTCGCCGAGCAAAGGGGATTCAAACCCGTCAATGTCGGGGGCTTCAAAGGGAAAGCTGAGGATATTGGTGGGGCCTTGTTTATGGCGGTAGTAGCTGTTCAGTTCGGCGCTTTCTTCGCTGCCGACAATACGGATCACCGTTTCGGTGTCTTGCGGGTAATTGGCAAGGACAGTGTCAACCCAGCGTTGCAGGCAGGCCTCATCCGGCTGCCCGTCCGATGCAAATACCCGTTGGATATCGATCTGGTTCATAAGGGGGTTCATTCAGCCTTGCTTTTTTTATCGTAAGCTTCGTAGGCGCTGACAATGCGTTGCACCAGAGGATGCCTGATCACATCGCGGTTGTTAAAAAACGTGAAACTGATACCTTCTATATCTTTCAGCACGTCCAAGACATGGCGTAGGCCGGACATTTTTTCGGAAGGCAAATCGACTTGGGTAATGTCACCAGTGACCACCGCCGTTGAGCCAAAACCGATACGGGTCAGGAACATCTTGATTTGTTCGACCGTGGTGTTTTGGGCTTCATCCAGGATGATAAACGCATCATTCAGGGTACGGCCCCGCATGAACGCCAAGGGGGCGACTTCGATAATGCCCCGGTCTATCATTTTTTCGACCCGATCAGTCCCTAGCATATCGTATAAGGCATCATACAAAGGCCGTAAATACGGGTCAATTTTTTGTGCCATGTCGCCGGGCAAAAAACCCAGTTTTTCACCGGCTTCAACCGCAGGCCGCACCAAAATGATTTTTCTGACCTTCTCGTTCTGCAAGGCTTCAATGGCACAGGCCACCGCCAAAAACGTCTTGCCGGTCCCGGCAGGGCCAATGCCAAAATTGATGTCATGGCTGACAATTTTGCGCAGATAATCCTGCTGATTGGCTCCACGCCCCTTAATCATGCCACATTTGGTTTTGATGCTGACATTAGGCTGAGGTTGTTGGGCTTGCTCTTCATCCAAAATTGCGTCTATAGAGGCATCCTGCATAGCCAGATGGATCATTTCCGCCGTCAAAAGCTCCTTTTCGGTGCTTTCAAACAGCTTTTGCATAATGGCGCAGGCGGCTTTGACCGAGTTGTCCAAGCCCGTAACCTTAAACTGGTTGCCACGGTTGGCAATTTCGACTTGCAAGCGGGCTTCAATCTGCCGTAAATGGGCATCGAGTTGGCCGCAAAAATTGGACAATCTGCTGTTGTCAG
>JAQTNZ010000360.1 GCA_028713595.1 Methylovulum sp.
ACCAGGTAAAATAACGCTCGGCGGCCTCATCATAGCTGCGGATCAATTCGGAGGTTTCTTTAAGAAAACCCTTAGCCATGCAGATTTCGGTCACGGTCTTATTGGCGATGTCGCGGGCGCGGATGGTGACGGTGGAAATCGCCACTTTGCCTTTGGCGTTGGCTTTCAGCTCCAGCGTGACCCGTCCGGTTTCTTCTTCGCCGGAAGGTGTGTAATCCAATCGCGTGACCAGATAAGCCATCGGCTTGCCGGCAACATTGGCCTGGAACAACCAGCCGCGTAGGGCATTGTTAATAAGGTAGCGGGCGATGGCCGGCAATAGCATTTCCAGATCGTCTTCCGCAAACGAGACCTTATCATCGTTCATGGCTTTTTGTAACGTTGACAATTGCGCGACATGCCCTTGCATCGCCATGCCATCACGCTGGTAAAGCACCTGCAAATAACCCAATTCGCTGGCCGACAACTGTTGGAAAGGCACTTCCGCCTTATTGCCAAAACGCAATTGCTCTTTCAGCGCCACCAGCCCTGGAAACTCGTCCACCATAGCTTCGACATATTTGCGTTCTATTTGCAGTTTCATGGCTACTCCATAAGTCGGCTATCCGTTAAGCCGTCATAACGTGTTCTGGAACAAGCGTTCCGGCAACTGTCCCCCGCCAATGTTGGTGTAATGGCGGGGGCCTCAAACCGGCATTTTTAGCAAGCCAGCGAGAGGTTCTTAAATGGCTCCAACCGCCGCATCTTTGACCACGACTATGGTGCTAGCTTCCGCTTCCGCGTATGACACCAACGGCGTTTTAGGCTTATAGGTTTGAGCCGCTGCGTAAGCGATGGCGACCTTATCTTCAGCAGATTGGTTTTTCAGCTCGCTTTTTTCGATATATAACTCTTCCAGAATTTCGTTCCAAACCAGCCCTTGTTTGAAGGGCAACAATTTATAAACCACGCCAGCCAGTTCAACTTGCAAACCTTTGCCGATGTTTTCCACATAGATCAAGGCGACACAATCGGTGGCGATGTCGGCTTGATATTTTTCGACAAAAATCGGCAACAAATCGAGTTTGGGTAACAAGCCGTTGACAAATTTAATCTTGTCATCTTCGATGATGAGCGCTGAATGGATCAGCAATGCTTCGGGTGGCTTCCGGTCAGTCGTGGTGCCTTCGCGTAACGCGCCTTCTTTCAACACCAAGTCCCCGCGATAGGCATAAACGCCAGCAGTGCTGGTTTGGCCGTTGACCAAAGTGACAGTCAATAAGCCTTTGGCCTGATAATCTTCTAATAGCATGGTTTTTCTCCAAGGTTCGGTAAAAGTAATGTGTTATTGTGATAGGGGGAGTAATTTTGCTTCGGCTTTGATGTTATCCGCCTGGCCCCAAGCGGTTACGCCTTCAACAAACCACTTGGCCTTACGGGGATGCGGCTTGACCACGTCAAACTCGGCATAAAAGCTGCCATCGCTGTTAAACTGTAATCTGCCCAACCGTTGTTTATTGGCTTCGTTAAACCAGTGGCAAGTCAAATTATGGCCGCCTGTGTAAGGGTCTTTAACCAGCTCGAAACGGGCTTCGCCGTAACTGGGATAAGCCAATGATTCACTGGGGGCAAAGCCGAGCTTGTTGATCTCTTCGCTTAAGCGTAGGCATATAGCTTCAGCTAAGGGGCGGTTTGCCGTGATATGTTCCGCCAAGTCCATCATTCCTCCATTCCCGCCGCCAAATCCATAATCACTGAAGCCCCCGACAGGTCTTTAGGGTCAAGTTGTTGCAAATGTGCCAGGATCAATTGCGCCTCTAAGGCATGACCCTGCCTTAATTTGATAAAAGCCAAGGCTTTTAGGGTATACAGATAAAACAAAGTGGTTTCATTGGCATATAAATCCCATTGGGCGAGATTGTGTACCAACTGCCGATAATCGACCGGGAAATTGCCTTGTTTTGCCGATTCTTCGAGACCGGCAGTGACAATGCGTTCGGCATCGGCCAAGCGTTTTTGGTAGAAATAAAATTTGTACAAGGCAAAATAAGTCTGCAAACAGGCACTATCCATTAATTGCGCCTGTAAAAACAGTTTTTCGGCACGGCTATGGTCTACCGAACTGGCGGCGACCGCCGCCTGTAATAACTGGTTGACTTCGGCGGGGATGTTCGGGCTAAACAGCACCCTTTCCTCAATAAGCGCAATAGGGTTCATCACCAAATCTCGGCCGGCACCAATAAATCCGCCACTGGCTCGCCACCGAGCAGATGTTGTTCGATGATGGTTTTGACATCGGCTTTTTGCAATTTGCCGTACATCACCCCTTCGGGATAGACCAACACGCTAGGCCCCATCATGCACGGCCCCATGCAGCCCGTATTGGTCAAGGCAATTTTTTCAAACAAGTTGCGGGCTTGGATTTCGTTCATGAACTCATTCATGATCTCCGCACACCCTGAATTGGCGCAAGAGCCGCGTGGATGGCCTTGCGGGCGGTTTTGGGTGCAGACGAACACATGTTTTTCTGGTCTGGGCATGGGAGTTTATCCTTTAAAAAGTTTTAGAACCCTAGGTTTAGCCGATTAAGCCGCCATTTTGTGGGTATGGGTAAAGCACGCTTTCGGGCAGACTTTCGAACACGCTTCGCAGCCTATGCAATCAAGGGCGTTTTTGATGCTCATGACCATATTTTCGTCATCGTCTTCAAAATCACCGTAATCGTCATCAAAATCCTCGGCGGCCAAAGCTTCTGATTTTTCAACCAAATCAAACACGTCGCGTGGGCATACTTTAAAACAACGGCCACAGCCGATGCAGGTCTTCTGGTTAATGTCAGTGACATAAGCCGGTGTCCATTCACTGCCACCAAAGGTGACACCTGTTACAAATTCAGACATGACACATCTCCCGATCAGGTCGCAGCCGCTTGGGCGGCGAGCAGTTTTTGGTTAGCCTCATCCCAAGCCTTGCAGGCATCGTAAGTGGCTTGGGCTATGCCCAACAATTCACCGTAAGCATCCGGCAAACGGTCTTCTATCAAGTCATGCAACTCCATCGCCTGCTCACTTGCCAAGCGCTTGGTTTTTTTGACTTCTTTTTCCAAGGTTTTTAATTCGTCAGACATGGGGAGCCTCCTTAATCGGTCGCGGCAGCGTTATATTTTTCAATCAGCCCCAACGCTTTTTCGATGACTTTGTCGGTTTTCTCACACAAATCTTCCAAGCTGGCAAAGCCGAAACGGTGGGTGTCGCGTAAGATCTTATCGACGACAATCAGCTTGCCGACCATAATTAAGGCGCGGCCAAAACCTTCATGGCTAAGATGCACGATAGGGGCGGCCATCAGGCCGGTCTTTTTTTCGATCAGGGTCGCCAAGGAGTTGTAATAGGCTTTTAAGCGGGCGATGGTGATTTCATCAGGATCGCCGATGACGGGAATGCCTTGTTTACGTTCTTTGGTCAGGACTATCGGGTCGATGATTTTGGCTTCCGACCAACCCGCGTAGGTGTCGTAAGTGTCAATCGCGCGTAATTGTTTGATGTAGTCTTTGACAATATCGGAACTCAAATGGACATCGTCCTCGGCTACGACTAATGCGGCAGTGCTCATGTTTTTCTCCGTTCAATTATTATTGGGGTTTAAAGTGCCGTTTTGGGGGGGGTGGGGCTAACACAATCGCTATTCATTCCAACCTTCATCAATCATCTTATTAAAGCGGTCGGGGTCAGGTCCTTTATGTTGGTTAATCGCTTTCGCCAACCAGCTTGAAGGGCCTGCTTTGATTTCATTTTGCAAATCGGCGATCAAATCTTTAATCTTGCTGCCTTCATGGACTTTCACGGGCTGGATACCCTTGGCGATAAGCTGGTTAATGGCCGAACCGCCCACGGCTTGGCAATACACAGCCGCACAGCCATCAAGCAAATCC
>JAQTNZ010000361.1 GCA_028713595.1 Methylovulum sp.
TTGCGTCGCATGGACATACATGTTATTTTGGTATTTAACGATTAAGAATAAGTAATACCAGATTACCGCTGATCCCGTTTTGGGCGGGGCTTTATCCCATTAAATTGGGCGATGTCGCCTGAGAGGCGATTTTGACTATGGCGAGCACGGTTGAAGGGTTTGATAATCGAAAGCCATCATGCGGCGCAATACGCTCACGCTATTGCGCCGCACCGCATTGCGTTTGTTTATAAGGAAGCAGTTATGTGGATTACGCAAACCTATCTGGGGGCAGTTGAACCAGATGCAAAACTATTCGTTTATTACTTTTTTACAAACTACATTGAAGAGGAAAATGAATTCACAAAAATGGTACAACAAGAACTGGAAAATATGGGCGAGGTGTTTGGTGGCGATGTATCGTTGCTAATGCCAAATCCACGATATGCAGGTCGAATAGAAGCCGAAGTGCGAGAAAATCGTCCATTGTGGAAATCGATCCACGACAAAACGCCAGGTTTGTTTATATCAAAAGAACCGCTATCAAGACTAAATAGAGAAAGCGATGGTTGCTTTTTTGTGTCTTTCAAAGGAACAAGTAGAGAAGATGTCTTGAAGGCAGCCCAGACTATTCGTAAGTTAGCAAGTGAGCAAATCAGTTGGGATTTTGCAACCTTAAACAAAAATATCAAATCACAGTCTTTTGGCGAGAGATTTTGCGATGCAATCGAATTGAAACCTGGTATTTTTGGAATTCGTATTGACTTGAGAACGCTATTCCGCATATAACGCGGTAATACGCATTCCGTAGGGCGCAATAGCGATAGCGTATTGCGCCGCATGATGGCTTACGATTATCAAACCCTTCAACCGCGCTCGCCATAGTCAAAATCGGGATCAAGGGATGTCGCCCAATTTGACGGATAAAGCCCCCGCCCGACATCCCGATGAAACGTTGAGTAAGGCCAATCGGAAACTTGTTTGACCAAACCATGTTTGACCGGATTGATATGGCAATAGTCGATATGCGCGGCATAATCTGCATCGTCCCGAATGGTATGCTCCCAAAAACGGCGTTGCCAGATACCGCGTTCGCCTTTGGCAACTCGCACGGCGGAGCGTTTTTCCGTGTCCGGCAGAGCTTTGGAAAAGCCTTGTTTTATGACCCGCCAGCGGTTGGCATTATCATCATCACCACAGGGCAATGTCCATACGCAGTGCAAATGTTCCGGCAACACCACCCAAGCATCAATGTGAAACGGCCAACGGGAGCGCGTATCGCGCACCACCGTGCGGAGGGTGTCGATATGGCGTACCAAAAGATCGTTGCCATATCTTTCCAACAAATTGACTGTGAAAAAATACGTCCCGCCCGAAACGCGGTAGCGGCGGTAGTTTGGCATGGCTTATCCTTACTCGATTGTTGGTATGGTTTAAGTATCTAAATATAGTTGTTTGTCCATGCGGCGCAATACGCTGACGCTATTGCGCCCTACGGAAGTGTTCGAAACCTCAAACCAAAACCCGCTCAATCCCCCCATTGGCCGCCTGTTCAATATAACGGGTCATCCAGTCCGGCCCCAGTAAATTACGGGCAATTTCCACGACGATGTAATCAACTTCCATTTGATCCAGGTCATCCTGATAACGTTGTAAGCCTTGTACGCAGGAAGGGCAGGAGGTCAGCATCTTGATGGGGCCGTCGAAGTTGTCGGCGCGGATTTTGGCGGTGTCTTCCTGTAATTCGGAGGCTTTGCGGAAACGCACTTGGGTGGAGATGTCGGGGCGGGCGACGGCCAAGGTGCCTGATTCGCCGCAGCAGCGCTCGGATTTGTTGACCGTAGTGCCCATCAGGCTGTTGACGGTTTTCATGGGGTCTTGTTGCTTTAAGGGGCTGTGGCACGGGTCGTGGTACAGGTAACGGGTGCCGGTGATGCCTTGCAGTTGCACACCTTTTTCCAGCAGGTATTCATGAATATCAATCAGGCGGCAGCCTGGAAAAATCTTGTCAAATTCGTAATCGACCAGTTGGTCTAGGCAAGTGCCGCAACTGACCACCACGGTTTTGATGTCCAGATAGTTTAAGGTATTGGCGACCCGATGGAATAGGACGCGGTTGTCGGTGGTGATTTTTTGCGCCTTATCAAATTGCCCCGCCGCCCGTTGCGGGTAGCCGCAACACAAATAGCCGGGGGGCAACACGGTCTGTACGCCAATTTCGTACAGCATGGCTTGGGTCGCCAAGCCGACTTGCGAAAACAAGCGCTCGGAACCACAGCCAGGGAAATAAAACACCGCTTCGGAGTCGGCGCGGGTTTTTTGGCGGTCGCGGATAATCGGCACAATTTCGTTATTTTCAATGTCCAGCAAGGCCCGCGCGGTTTTTTTGGGCAATTTGCCGGGCATTTTCCGGTTGGTGAAATGGATAACCTGTTCAACTATCGGGGTTTTGCTGGTGGAGGCGGGCGGTTGTTTAAGCTGCTTCTTGCCCCACGGGCTAAAGGCGACATTCGCCAGCCGTTGCCCTTTATACGCCCATTCTATCAAGGTCTTGCGCATGAATTTGATGGAATTGGGGTGGCTGGCGGTCAAAAACGCCAGCGCCGCCGTTTTGACCGGATTAAAGCTCTGCTTGCCCATTTTGCGCAACAGGTTGCGCATGTTCATGGACACGTCACCAAAATCAATGTCCACCGGACACGGGTTGTAACATTTATGGCAGACGGTGCAATGGTCGGCGACATCCTCAAATTCTTGCCAATGGGAGATGGAGATACCGCGCCGCGTTTGTTCTTCGTATAGGAAGGCTTCGATCAGCAACGAGGTCGCTAGGATTTTATTGCGCGGTGAATAGAGCAGGTTAGCGCGGGGGACATGGGTGGAGCAGACCGGCTTGCATTTGCCGCAACGTAGGCAATCTTTGACCGAATCGGCAATGGCGCCAATGTCGCTTTGCTGCATAATCAGCGATTCATAGCCCATCAGGCTGAATGAGGTGGTGTAAGCGGCGCGGAGGTCAGCGCCCGGCATCAGCTTGCCGCGATTAAAACGGCCTTCGGGGTCTACCCGTTGTTTGTAGTCGTGGAAATTCGCCAGCTCTTCGGGGGTCAAAAACTCGTATTTGGTGATGCCGATACCATGCTCACCGGAGATGACCCCACCTAAGGAGCGGGCCAAAGCCATGATCCGCGCCACGGCGGTGTTGGCTTCCTGGAGCATGTCGTAATGGTCGGAGTTGACCGGCAAGTTGGTATGGACGTTGCCGTCACCCGCGTGCATGTGTAAGGCCACAAACACCCGCCCGCGCAAAATGTCTTTATGGACGGCCACTATCCGTTCGATGATGGGGCGGAAGTTGTCGCCGTCAAATATCACCTGCAAGCGCGGCAACAGTTCCTGTTTCCACGAGATGCGCAAGGAGTGGTCTTGGATGCGGTGGAATAGGGTGGGCTGTTCGGTCTGATTGCTTAAGGGGCCAACAGTAATGCCATAGTCGCTGAACTGGGCTTCGGCTTCCGGTAAGGGCAAATCGAGGTGTTGATAAGCCCACCGCCAGCGTTGGCGGACTTGTTCGATGGCCTGTAAGGCCAACTCGCAACGGTCGCCGAGCAACTCGGCTTTGTTGATGGTGTCTTCATAGGAGCGTAGCGGCAAATCACCCGCCAATAAGACGCTGAGGGCATCGCACAATTGCAGTTTGTTGCGCAAGGACAGTTCGATGTTGATGCGTTCGATACCGTCGCAGTAATCGCCCATGCGCGGTAAGGGGATGACCACGTCTTCGTTGATTTTAAAAGCGTTGGTGTGTTTGGCGATGGCGGCGGTACGCGCCCGATCCAGCCAAAATTTCTTGCGCATGTCAGGGCTGACGGCGATAAAGCCTTCGGCGTTACGGGCATTGCACAGCCGTACCACTTCGGAGGCCGCC
>JAQTNZ010000362.1 GCA_028713595.1 Methylovulum sp.
GGTCATTGTCATGGCGGCGACCAACCGCCCCGAAATCCTCGACAAAGCCTTGCTACGCGCAGGCCGTTTTGACCGCCAGATCATTGTTGACAAGCCCGATTTACAAGACCGGATTGAAATCCTCAAGCTGCATATCAAAGCCATGACCTTGGCGCAAGACATTGATGTCACCGTCATCGCCAAACGGACACCCGGGCTGGTCGGGGCGGATTTAGCCAATATTGCCAATGAAGCGGCGATCATCGCCACCCGCTTGGATCATCCGCAGATTCAAATGCTTGATTTTGAGGCTGCGATTGACCGGATTTTGGCAGGGCCAGAAAAGAAAAACCGCACCTTAAACCCCGAAGAAAAGCGGCGGGTGGCCTATCATGAAGCCGGACACGCACTGGTGGCCGAACACGTTCCGACCGGACAGCCCGTGCATAAAATCTCGATTATCCCGCGCGGGGTTTCGGCGTTGGGCTTTACCTTGCAATTGCCCATTGAAGAAAAGTTTTTGCTCACCGAAGACGAGCTTAAAGACCAAATCGCCATTTTGTTGGGCGGGCGGATGGCCGAAAGCATCGCCTTAGGCAGCATCTCGACAGGTGCCCAAAATGATCTTGAAAAAGCCAGCGAAATTGCCCGCAACATGGTCTGTAGCCTAGGCATGAGCAAACGCATGGGCGCCCTCACTTACGGCAAACGCCAACAACTGCAATTTCTGGACACCGAAACCACCGAATACCGTAATTACAGTGATGAAACCGCGCGTTTGCTGGATAACGAAATCATCGCCTTAATCACCGCCGCCGAACAACGGGCGCATGAGATCATCACCAGCCATCGTGACACGCTGGAAAAACTGGCAGACCTGTTACAGGAAAAAGAAGTGGTCAACCGCGAGGACATTATCGCCTTGTTTTAAAAACAGGCCACCGCTTCGGGCATCATTAACCCACTGCCATTAAGTTAAGGAATTATTTTTAAAAATTAGACTGTTAATAAATACACACTCGTTCCCACACTGCCCCGTGGGTACACTGCCCCGTCACTGCCATTAAGTTAAGGATTTGTGCCTGTAATTTCAACAAGATAAAAGTGACGTTCTCGTTCCCACGTGCCACGTGGGAATGCAGTGCTACCCGCGCTGCGGTGTGTGAAACGGGACGCGGCGCGTCCCTACGGCATTCCCATTTATGCCCCGTGGGTACACAGCGTGTGGGAACGAGTGTGTACTTACAACAACCCCGTAAGACGTACACCGTAGGGTGCGAGGCGATAGCCGTATTACACCGCCTGTTGGATTTCAATCATCCGGCGCATTACCGCGTTATTTATAAACGTCCTTATTCTTAATTGTTCGGGCTTGTTGATTTTTTCCAAGGCTTTTAAGGCGGTTTAACTGTCCATTGCATCCAATCTGGCCTCCATTTCGTCAATGGAGTAAGTTTTTTCCTCGCCTATGGCGACCCGGCCCAGTACCGCATGGGCGGCGGCGGTGTCCTGCAAGTCTTCCAACACCGCTTCGTAGTCGTTGCTGTCGTCCATGATGATAACCTTAACGGTTTTGCCGTTTAGGCCATATTGTCCAGCGGGCAAATCGATAACGCCATCATGGGCTATAGCTTCAAAGGTTAATGCGGTCATAGAGCAATTTTTATTTATTTAATTAGTGACTTTATATACTCAATGAGTTAAATTATTAAACTCGTTGAGCGAATAACATTAACTCTATAAATAGGATAAAAAACTATGAACATACAATTTTTACACGATCAAACAGGAAAAATGCTATTTGCGGTGCTACCTTATGACACATATGTAGAGCTTATAGGTAAAAAAGAATTGTCTTTAGCCTCAGCCTCAGCCCCCTTAAGTAAAGAAGAGACAGATATTTCAGAATTTTTAATAAAACTACCATATGCTGGAAAGAACACATATTTGAGCCTTGTATCCTTGGCAAGGTTTTTCGTTTCAAATGCGATTCAAGAGATGGCTGTAAACAAACGCGCCCAATCATTCCAAATGTTTCCAAAAAACCAGAGAAATAGCCTAGATTATATTATTCGCCGTGATTTTGTCGATGAGCCTTACCGAAACACCATGCAAGCATCAAAAGTAGTTGTTGATGACTTGATTAATAGTGGATTATTTGATCTTGTCAAAGCAAAATTTAATGAATATGGACGTGCCGTCTATTCTATTCGGGCACGTGAGCAAAAGATTATCGAATTTGTCAAAAAAACACAACACATTGATGCTAAAGAAATTCTGTATTCAATAGACGTTTCATAATATGGTTAAACGCGGTAAGACATTCGGTAGAGCGCAATACACTTGCGCCCTACTGCGCTCAAAAATCACCCTATGCGGAAATTTCAATAAGTTTCTGCCCAGCTTCTTCAATACCCTCAGTTGCGGCTTGTTTTATATAATCAAGGCCAAGTTTTTGATCTCGATTTAACCCGTTTGAACCATAAAACAGATTTAATCCATGATAGAGTTTTGCCTTTGAATTCCCGCCTTCGGCAGCTTTTTTGTATAAACCAGATGCCTTAAAATTGTCCTTATTTACAAAATCACCAACGTCATAGCATACAGCAAGCTCATATATTGCCGGTACATACCCAGCCTCTGACGCAATTTGCAATAATCTTATCCTTCGAGCTTCAAATTCACTCTCCGTTTCTATTTTAGAAAGACTGAACGTCGAGTACAAAAATAATGATTCAGGATAGTTTTCATCAATTAATGGAGATAACAATTCAAAGGCCTGTTGGCAGTCCCCACTGTCAATTGCTTTTACCGCCTTTCTCAATATTGTTTCTATTTTATTATCCATGCGAGATAACCTTATCCCCTAACCACAAAAATTACACCGACCCCGACATGTTTGCCAATGCCCATCTTCATTGTTAATGGCATTAACACGCTTTACCCTCATTCCCTAGTAATAAACGCCAGCTTATTGATCCCCGCCTTATGCACTACGGCCATCGCCTCGGCGACTTTGCCGTAAGGCACGGCGGTGTCGGCTTGCAGTTGTACAGTCAGTTCAGGGTCGGCGGTGTGCAACTCGGTCAGTTGCGCCCCTAGCGCCGCCAATACTTGCGGTTGGTCATTAACAGTCAAATTGCCTTTGGCATCAATGGCGAGGGTGGCTAGGTGCTTGTCAGGGGCGGGGTCGGTCTTTTCGGTTTTGGGCAGGTCCACATGCACCGCTTGGGTCAGCAACGGGGCGGTGACGATAAACACAACCAGCAACACCAGCATGACATCCACTAGTGGGGTGACGTTAATTTCGCTCATGGCCTCGCGGTCGGATGAGGAATCGGTTTTAAAGCTCATGGTCAATCTCCTGTATTGGCTTTCAGACCCGCCTTAACGGCGAGGTTAAGGAAGTCGGTGGCGAAATATTCCAACTCCGCTTCGGTCAGCTTGATGGTGCGGATGAAAAAATTATAGGCCAATACTGCGGGGATGGCGGCGGCAATGCCGATGGCGGTGGCGATCAGGGCTTCGCCGATAGGGCCGGCGACTACATCTAGGCTGGCTGATTTGGCTTGGCTAATGGTTTGCAGGGCGTGCATGATCCCCCATACTGTGCCGAACAGGCCGACAAACGGCGAGGTGCTGCCGATGCTGGCGAGCATGGATAGCCATTGTTCTAAGGTTTTGCGCTCTTTGCTGATCTGCTGGCGCAATGAGCGCTCCAAAACCGATTGCAGGTCGCCGCTCAATTCCAGCATGGACGCGCCCGTGCTATGGACATCGCTTAAGGCGTTAAATCCGGCCCCGGCTATCCGCCCTAAGGCACTGCTGGCTTGCTCCAGTTGCGCCGCCGTCTGCAAATTGCTGGCCGCCCAAAATTGCTCGGCGTAGGCGCGGTTGCTGCGGTTAATGCTCCAAATCATCCAGCTT
>JAQTNZ010000363.1 GCA_028713595.1 Methylovulum sp.
TCACATATACTAAGTCTAAGTCTAGTCAGTCTTAGGGGTAAATTCTGTTTTAAGCAGGAGTTTAAAAATCGCGCATCTAGGGTCGAGCGATGAACCCAAAAAATCTTGTCTTATGAGGCTTAAACCATGGGGCGTTATGGGTTTGCCCGGTCAGCTTCATGCCGTTGCCCCAAGCCAGTTTCATCATGGAACAGCAGGGGCGGGTGTGTTTTTTTGAAAACGTGCTTAATATAACAACCTTATCGTCCCACAGCAATTTAAAGAATCAATCCAGACCATAATACTGATATTATTTACCTATAATGACTACAATAGAACCGAGCACGTCCCCTAAAGTCCAACTGGTCGAAATCACCGAAGAGCAATGCGACCAACGTTTGGACAACTTTTTGATCACGTTTTTGAAAGGTGTGCCCAAAAGCCATATTTATCGTATTGTCCGTAAGGGCGAAGTGCGGGTGAATAAAGGCCGTGTTGATGTCAAATACCGTTTGGAAACTGGCGATCTGGTGCGTATCCCACCGGTCAGAGTCGCCGAAAAAGCCCCTGGGCTGTTTGTCGGCTATCATTTGCAAACGGCGTTGGAGCAAGGCGTTCTGTTTGAGGATGAGGCGTTTATGGTCATCAACAAACCCGCAGGCTATGCCGTGCATGGCGGTAGCGGTGTTGATTCCGGCATTATTGAGGGATTACGCTCAATCAGGCCTAACGCACCTTTTCTGGAATTGGTGCATCGCCTGGATAAGGACACCTCCGGCTGTTTGCTGATTGCCAAAAAACGTAGTGCCTTAAAAAAACTGCACACCTTGTTCCGTGAAGATCAGGTGCAAAAAACCTATACCGCTTTATTGGCGGGGCAGTGGTTGCGTAAAAAGCTGATTGTCAACGCCCCGTTGCAAAAAAATCAAGGGCAGGGTGGTGAGCGCGTGGTGTTTGTCAGCAAATCCGGCAAAGAAGCGGAAACCCTATTCCGGCGGCTAAAGTTGTTTGGCGATTGCACTTTAGTGGAAGCCTCGCCCAAAACGGGCCGCACCCATCAGATCCGTGTCCATGCCGCCAGCAGCTTAGGCCATCCGATAGTCGGCGACGAGCGTTACGGCCAAGATGATGTCAACAAGGCGTTCCGTAGCCGTGGCTACAAGCGTATGTTCCTACATGCCACTACCTTGCAATTTCAGCATCCGGTATCGGGCGCTGCCTTAACCTTTTCCGCCCCTTTACCCCAACAACTGGATGACTTGTTAAACTATGAAGAACGCTTATGACCTGATTATATTCGATTGGGATGGTACGCTCATCAATTCGATAGACTGGATTGCCGATTGCCTGCAAAAGGCCGGTGAGTTGTGTGATATTGGCATCCCTGAACGGCAAGCCGCCAAAGATGTGATTGGTCTGAGCATTGACAAGGCTATGCAGGCTTTGTTCCCGGCTGCGGACGGGCGTAAAGTGGAAAAATTGGTGCATCATTATAGCGAAGCCTATTTTTCCAAACAAATCAGCCCTGCGGATTTGTTTGCGGGGGTTTATGACATGTTGGTGCAACTGAAAGCGGAAGGCTACCAACTGGCGGTGGCTACCGGCAAAACCCGTGCAGGTTTGGATGAGGCCTTGGCGGCCACCGGGACGGCACAGCTGTTTTGCGCCACGCGCTGTGCCGATGAGACCGCCTCCAAACCCGATCCGCGCATGTTGCATGAAATTATTGCCCACGTCCAAGCCGATAAAGGACGGGTGTTGATGGTGGGTGATTCCATACACGATTTGCAAATGGCGCAAAACGCCGAAATAGCGGCCATAGGCGTTGCCTGTGGTGCCCATAGCGAAGATTTTTTGCAACAATATAACCCGTTGCGCTGTCTACAACAGCCAACGCAATTACTGGATTATACCCAAGGCTAAACTAATGGAAAATCAACACGACAACCAAAACAAAAACCAGACCCAGAACAAACCCGCCGATGACCCGAATTGGGAGCGGGGGGTATTGGAAAAACTGGCTTTTGCCGCGCTGTCCGAACAAAAGGCCACCCGCCGCTGGGGAATATTTTTTAAATCCTTAATGTTTGCTTATGTCTTGGTGCTGCTGGGCATAGCCGTTTATCCTAAGCTGAAATTGGACAAAAGTTCCTCAGGCCAACATACCGCCGTCATCAATTTGGTCGGTATGATCGCCGAGGGTAAAGACGCCAACGCCGAAGACTTGATTAAAAGCCTGCATGATGCCGTTAAGGATGAACACACCAAAGGCATTATCATCCATGCCAACTCACCGGGCGGCAGTCCGGTGCAGTCCGCTTATGTCTATGATGAAATCCGCAAGATCAAAAAAGAGCATCCGCAATTGCCCGTTTATGCAGTGGTCAGCGATATGTGCGCTTCCGGTTGTTATTACATTGCATCCGCCAGTGACAAGATATTTGTCAATCCCGCCAGCCTGATAGGTTCTATTGGCGTATTGATGGACGGCTTCGGCTTTGTCGATGCCATGAAAAATCTGGGTGTGGAGCGGCGTTTGCTGACTGCGGGCACCCATAAGGCCATGCTTGATCCGTTCTCGCCACCGAAAGCGGATGAAACTGCGTATATGAAAGAATTGCTCGGCCAAGTCCATCAGCAATTTATTGCCGCCGTTAAGGCAGGTCGTGGCGACCGCCTGAAAGAAACGCCGGACATGTTCTCAGGTTTGGTCTGGACGGGTGAGGCTGGGGTTAAGTTGGGGATTGCCGATGATTTTGCCAATGATGACCAAGTGGCCCGTGATATTATCGGCGCGGAAAAGCGCGTTGATTTCACCCAGCAAGAAACCTTGCTAGACAAATTGTCGGGCAAATTAAGCTCCTCGTTTGAACATGCCCTTACTAGCGTGCTGCAAGCGCCCTCGTTGCGTTGATTAAAGGGTATTTTTGCATGGGGTTGCCAATTAAGCGCAGGTTCAGGGTTGTCTAGTATCCTATGGCAACGGACAACAAAGTGCTTTTTGTTGTGCCATTAACCCTAAACCCGCAGGAAAATTTATGAAAAACGTGATGCGTATCGCCATAGCGTTATTGCTATGGGCGAATGCCTGTGTTGCCGATGAAGGCGGCAATGCCGCCCCCGAAATGATGGTTACCGCCGTCAGCTTGGAGGATGCGGCCAACCAATTGGGCAAGGACGGGCAGAACCGTGTGCTGGGGGCGGAAACTGAGCAAATGGATGATAAGATTGTCTATGTCATTAAAGTTCTGACAGGCCAAGGCCATATCCTCCATTATAAGGTTGATGCCGAAACAGGCCAATTACTTAACTAAGCCTACGGCATTCATTAAGGTTGACAGACTATGCGTATATTGGTTGTTGAAGACGAAGTCATTTTATGCGAGCAAATCCAGCATTTTTTTTCTGAGCGTGGCTTTGCGGTCGATTGCGCCCATAACGGGGCAGATGGCTTTTATATGGGCAAGGAATTTCCGATTGATGCGGCGGTGATTGACATTGGCTTGCCGGATTTTTCGGGGATTGAGCTGATTAAACGCCTACGCAAAAATAAAGTCACCATCCCGATTCTGATTTTGACCGCGCGTAGCCGTTGGCAGGAAAAGGTTGAGGGTCTGGAAGCCGGAGCCGATGATTATCTGGTCAAACCGTTCCATTACGAAGAGTTGTTGGCGCGGATTAACGCCTTGATCCGGCGTTCGGCAGGGCAAGCACACCCTATTTTAACCCACGACAATATCGAGTTGGATACCGTTGCCCAAGAAGTCAGTGTGTCGGGGGTTAAGCTGGAGCTGACGGCTTATGAATATAAGGTGTTGGAATATCTAATGTTCCGTAAAGGCGAGCTGATTTCAAAATCGGTCTTGACCGCGCATATCTATGACGAAGATTTTGACCGCGACAGCAATGTCATTGAGGTGTTTATC
>JAQTNZ010000364.1 GCA_028713595.1 Methylovulum sp.
TGTTCCATATTGTTTAATACGAGCCGGAAATCCCCGCCAATACCGGCAATATCATCCGCTTATGCGCCAATGCGGGGGCGGCCTTGCATTTGGTCAAGCCGCTGGGGTTTGTGCTGGATGACAAGAAATTGCGTAGGGCAGGGCTGGATTACCATGAATGGGTCACGGTCAAAGTCCATGAGTCGCTGGCCGATTTTTTGGAGACCGTCAAACCGCCGCGCGTGTTCGCGCTGACCACCAAAGGCCGGCGGCGGGTCTGTGATGTGGCTTTCGAAGCGGGTGACGCGCTGGTGTTTGGCCCTGAAACCCGTGGCTTACCCGCTGGGGTGTTGGCGGCTTGCGGCGATAGCCACTGCTTGTACTTACCCATGCAAGCGGCCAGCCGTAGCCTAAATTTGTCCAATACCGTGGCGATAGTCTTGTATGAGGCGTGGCGGCAGTTGGATTTTGTCGGAGCCTTGGGCAAATGACCCAAAGTCCCGCCCTGTAGCAAACTTTCTCACCGGAAGGCTTATGTGGATCATCCTGTTTATCGTGGCCTTATTGTTCGTGTTAGGCAGCGCCTTGTTATTATTGCGGTCGGCAAAAACTCCAAAATTGCCCGCCCAGCTTAAACCGCAACCCTATGATGACGATGATGGCGGTTGGTGATAATGCGGAAAGCCAGTCTTGTCGTTGGCCTCAACAACCCTGTTAAATCCCGTGCAAAAACCTTTTAAAATCCATAGCCGTTTCCAGCCCGCCGGTGACCAGCCCGCCGCGATCAAACGATTGGCCGAAGGCTTGGCTGATGGCGAAGTCCACCAAACCCTGCTGGGGGTGACAGGTTCCGGCAAAACCTTCACTATCGCCAATGTCATTAACCAAGTGCAGCGTCCGGCGATGATTATGGCGCCCAACAAAACGCTGGCGGCGCAGTTGTACGGGGAAATGAAGGAGTTTTTCCCCGAAAACAGCGTCGAGTATTTTGTTTCCTACTACGACTATTACCAACCGGAAGCTTACGTCCCCGCCTCGGACACCTTTATCGACAAAGATGCCTCGCTGAATGAGCATATCGAGCAGATGCGCCTGTCGGCGACCAAGGCTTTGTTGGAGCGCACCGACACCATTGTGGTGGCGACGGTGTCAGCGATTTATGGCTTGGGTGAGCCGGAATCGTATTTCCAGATGGTCTTGCATTTGGTCAAAGGTGATTTGCTTGACCAACGCACTTTGTTGCGCCGTCTGGCCGAAATGCAGTATACCCGTAATGATGTCGAATTACGGCGGGCGACTTACCGTGTGCGCGGCGAGGTGATTGACATTTTTCCTGCCGAATCCGATAACGAAGCTTTGCGTGTCGAGCTGTTCGACAACGAAGTCGAACGCCTGTCCTTGTTTGACCCGTTGACAGGCGAGGTGTTAAGCCGTATCGCCCGTTACACGGTCTACCCGAAAAACCATTATGTGACCCCCCGTGAACAATTGTTGGCCGCCGTGGAAGCCATCAAGCTGGAGCTGAAAGAGCGGGTACGGCAATTGGAAGCCGCCCATAAGTTGGTGGAAGCACAACGTTTGGAGCAGCGCACCCTATTTGACATTGAAATGATTTTGGAAGTCGGTTATTGCTCAGGGATAGAAAACTATTCGCGGTATTTGTCCGGCAGCGCCGCAGGTGAGCCGCCGCCGACCATGTTCGATTATTTGCCCGACAATGCCATTGTCATTATTGATGAGAGCCATGTCACCGTGCCGCAAATCGGTGCGATGTATAAAGGCGACCGTTCACGCAAGGAAACGTTGGTCGAATACGGCTTCCGCCTGCCCTCGGCATTGGACAACCGCCCGCTGATGTTCGCCGAGTTCGAGCAAAAAACGCCGCAGCGCATTTATGTGTCCGCCACCCCAGGGGTTTATGAACGGGAGCATTCCGGCGTGTTTGTCGAGCAGGTGGTCAGGCCGACCGGATTGCTCGACCCCGTTGTTGACGTGCGTCCCGCCACCACTCAAGTCGATGATTTGCTCTCGGAGATCAATAAGCGGGTTGCCTTAAAAGAGCGGGTGCTGGTGACAACCCTGACCAAACGCATGTCCGAAGACTTGACCGAATATTTGAGCGAGCATGGTGTCAAGGTGCGCTATCTGCATTCGGATATTGACACGGTGGAGCGGGTCGAGATTATCCGCGATTTGCGCTTGGGGCAATTTGACGTGCTGGTCGGTATCAACCTGTTGCGTGAGGGTTTGGATATTCCTGAGGTGTCGCTGGTGGCGATACTCGATGCCGATAAGGAGGGTTTTTTGCGCTCGGTGGTGTCCTTGGTGCAGACCATAGGCCGTGCCGCCCGCAATGTCAACGGCAAGGCGATTTTGTACGGTGATAAGATCACCACCTCTATGGCTAAAGCGATAGAAGAAACCGAGCGCCGCCGCGAAAAGCAGCACCTGTTTAATCTTACTCATGGCATTACCCCGGCAACTATCCTGAAATCGGTCACGGACATATTGCAAGTGGCTATTCCAGGTTCGGGCTTGTCCAGTAAAATGATGGGCAAGGTGGCGGATTTGAGCGCCGATTATCAGGTCATGACCCCTAAGCAATTAAGCAAAAAGCTTAAGCAGTTGGAAGAGTCCATGTACCAGCACGCCAAAAATCTGGAATTTGAACAGGCCGCCAAAATCAGGGATGAGATTAAACGCTTGCAGGCGCAGGTTTTGTTGTGAATGGGGTTTAGGTGTCAGAGTTTATTTCGCCTAGGGCAGGTGTGCCTTGGTGTAAAATAAGCATTTCTTTCGGATTTGTTGTTATCAGGTGATGCCAGTGTTCAATAGTAAATTCTGGGGCGTTATCGCCTTATTGTGGTCTGTCCAAGGCCATGCCAATTCTTGGTCACAGGTTTCGCAACCTGCTTATATCACCGACACCGCGCAAAGTATCGGCACTTATAATGGCGGCTGTTTGAGCGGGGCAGTGAGCTTGCCTAAAGAGGGTTTAGGTTATCAGGTGATGCGATTGTCCAGGAACCGCGTCTATGGGCATCCTGATTTGAGGCAATTTATCGAAAAGTTGGGGCAAACCACGGTATTCCAAGGTTTGGGGGTGTTGCTGATAGGCGATTTGGGGCAAGTGCGGGGCGGGCCGACGTTAAGCGGCCATCGTAGCCACCAAACGGGCTTGGATGTGGACATTTGGTTTTTGTTGTCACCACAAGCGGCCCAGCGCAGCCTGACGGCCAGCGAGCGGGAAACCTGGAGCGCTTCCTCGGTATTGGCCGCCCATGACGATGGCATCAATCCTGCCCAATGGACACAAGCCAACGCCAAAGTGCTGGAGACCGCCGCCACTATGCCCGAAGTGGATAGGATTTTTGTCAATCCCAGTGTCAAGCGCGAACTCTGCCGCCAGCAGGCGGGTAGCCCGTGGCTGAAAAAAATCCGCCCGTGGTGGAAACATGACGACCATTTTCATGTGCGCTTGAAATGCCCTGCCGGCAACCGCCATTGTGTGGCGCAGGAGCCATTGCCCGCTGGTGATGGTTGTGATGCCGGCTTGGCTTGGTGGTTTTCGGCAGAAGCCAAAAAACCCGCAAAAGGCAAACCGACCCCGCCGCCGCCATTACCCGCTTTGTGCGATATTGTGTTAAATAAATGACTTAAGAGTGGCAAATAAACAGAGTCTGGCCGTTTTTTATGTGATAAAATTCACATTTCCGGTTATTTCGGTTTGACAATCCAAACTGTATAATAACCTTGATATAGGCAGGATCTGACTGATAGTGTACTGCCGCCCCTTTATCCGACCAAGGCCCACACTATGCGTATCTCAAGCACCCTCACCACGATTTTGTTATTGGTGGCGGTCGCCCCAGCCCATGCCGGGCTGGTCGGTGCCGCCGCCAATTACAATGTATT
>JAQTNZ010000365.1 GCA_028713595.1 Methylovulum sp.
CGACCCCCATCAGATAGCGCGGCTTATCCACGGGCATTTTGGTATGCACCACTTCCAAAGTCGCCATCATTTCATCTTTAGGCTCGCCCACCGACAAGCCGCCTATCGCATAACCGTCAAAACCAATATCCACCAAACCGCTGATGGACTCTTGGCGCAGATGCTCGTACATGCCGCCTTGGACAATGCCAAACAACGCCGACGGGTTATCGCCATGCGCCGCCTTACTCCGCGCCGCCCAACGCAAGGACAGGCGCATCGACGTGGCCGCCTCGTCCACCGTAGCGGGGTAAGGGGTGCATTCGTCAAAAATCATGACAATATCCGAACCCAACTCCCGCTGCACCTGCATCGACTCTTCCGGCCCCATAAAAATCTTGCTGCCGTTAATCGGTGATTTAAACGTGACACCCTGCTCAGTGATCTTGCGCAACGCACCCAAGCTGAACACCTGAAAACCACCCGAATCGGTCAGAATAGGTTTTTGCCAGCGCATAAAATCATGCAAATCGCCATGCGCCTTAATGACCGCCGTCGTTGGGCGCAACATCAGATGGAACGTGTTGCCCAAAATAATTTGCGCCCCGATGCCGGTCAAATCTTCGGGGGTTAGCGATTTGACCGCGCCATAGGTGCCTACCGGCATAAAAATCGGCGTTTCCACCACGCCCCGTGCAAACGTCAGCCGTCCACGCCGCGCGTAGCCATCGGTGTTAAGTAAATTAAATTCCATAGAGTCTGTTGTGTTTATCGTGTTGATAGGGCAGGTTTATCGCCCTGTGGTAAAAAAGTGGGCAATCTGCTTGCTTAAAAGGGGAATACTGGGTATTTTTTCGTATTGCAACCTTTTTAAGGCCAATTATTATGTTAACCCTAGATATCGGCTCTGAGTTTGAAGCTAAATTACAGGCTCTAGTCGAACAAGAACACACGACCCCTGAATTGCTTATCCAAAAACTCATCAGCCAATACACTGCCGACACCGCTACAGACGATTTTTTTGCCTGTGCGGGCTTATGGAAAGACAGCGGGATAACGCAAGAAAGCTTGCGTGAACAGGCATGGCGAAAATGAGGGTGCTACGGCTCCCTATCCACTTACATCCAAGCGCATAAACAGCCAATTTATCATAAAACAGCGCAGGGCTTTATATGATAGTGGCAATAAAAATTTCAGCTTAAACAAAACTCATTAATATCATTATCTTGTATGGGTTTTAATTTGCTGTCGCCTATTGCTAAAAACAGCTATGAGCTTTGCAAATTACAAATTTTTAAAAAACAGTTGCCATTTTAAAAAAGCCACCCTATAATAACTCATCTTTGCCGGGGTGGCGGAACTGGTAGACGCGCCGGATTCAAAATCCGGTGATGGTGACATCGTGCCGGTTCGATTCCGGCCCTCGGTACCAAAGAATACAAAAGGCTTTACAAGAAATTGTAAGGCCTTTTTTATTGCCTGTAATATGCTAGTCTCTTCTAAAAACTATCTAGGAACAGGCTATGAGCTAACTACAAAACCCCTCCGTTATCAATCCTGGCGTGTTGGCTCCGGTCAATCCCGCTATCGAAACCTATCTGCACGGCTTACTGCACAACACCGACCATCCGGTATTGGCGGAAATGGAAGCCCTCGCCGAAAAAAACAATTTCCCTATCGTAGGCCGTTTAGTTGGCGTATTTCTGGAAACGCTGGCTAAAATGGTCAACGCCCGGCGCGTTTTTGAATTTGGCAGCGGCTATGGCTATTCCGCCTATTGGTTCGCCCAAGCCGTAGGCCCGCAAGGCCAGGTCATCTGCACTGAAGCCGATTTTCTTAACCAAGAAAAAGCCCACAGCTACCTAACCGCCGCCGGACTCTGGGATAGGGTCGATTTTAAGGTCGGCATGGCCCAGGAGCAATTCGCCCAAACCGAAGGCTTGTTTGATATTTGCTATAACGATGTCGATAAGGGTGACTACCCCGAAATTTGGAAAATGGCAAAGGGGCGCATCCGTCCGGGTGGGCTGTATATCGCCGACAATGTCTTGTGGCGCGGACGGGTGGCGGTTGCAAACTACACTGATGTGTTTGTCGGCTGGACAGAGGCCATTAAAGAACACAACCAATTGGTGTTCAATGACCCTGAATTTGATACGTTCATCAATCCGACCCGTGACGGGGTGATTGTGGCGCGTAAGAAAACGGCTTAGGCCGGTGATGCTTGTGACGGGCTTACACCCGTCACAATCTATCGTGAGGCGATTTCCTTGGAGCTTAGGTCTCTTGGCGGGCAAGATGCCCGCGCTCCAATATTCGTACCCTTTAACGTTTGCCTGAATGATTTAAAAGGCTAGGTCTTAAGGTAAACGGATGCTGCTATCTAAACGGACAACTGGATTGACCATGGTGTCATCAAAGCCAAAGGTGCTCAGATACACTTTGCCGCTAGACAAAATGCCGACTTTTGCCCATGAATACATACGGTCTTTAGGGTTGCCTGTTGATACGGATGACTCAAAAGGCGAGCCGCCTGCACCGACCAACACTTGGTAAGCGGAACCGGCTTGGCTAAAGCCATTGATTTTTTGCAGGTTGTAAATATGTTCATGACCACAGAAATAAGTGGCTTGATATTTGACGATAATATCCCAGAACGCTTGCGCCGCAACAGGGTCTTTGTCGTTCATGGACGAGGTGCTGGAAGGCGCGGAGGCACCTGGATAGCTATAGAAAAACGCAGGTTTGTGCCCGAATACGAAGAAATGTTTCGCACCGTTGGTTTTCGCGGCGCTTAAGTCGTTTTCCAGCCAAGTTTTTGGCGCGTAACCGTCTTTACCCACCGCATCGGTGTTGATGACCACAAAGTGCGACGTGCCAACATCAAACGAATAGCTCAATTGTGATTGGTCAGTGCTGATACCGTCAGGGTTGACAGTATAAGGTGCAGGCGTGGTCGCCAGCGTGGCAGGGTCATAATACGGGTTGTTGTACGGGTTAAAATTAGTCACCGCCAAGCCCAATTTAGTCAGGCGGCTGCTGTCCATAATCAGATCGCCCATATTGTCTTTCCAAGCCGTTTCATTCTCGATTTGGGCGGCTTTACCACAACGCTTACATTGCACTTCATGGTTGCCTGGCACAGGTACCACATAAGTGCCCGTTTCCATCAAGCCGGCAATCATGCCGCGCCAAAAGCCGTATTGTTTATAAAACTGCATCAAATCCGAATTGGCGACATCCGTCACGGTAGGGCTAGTGATGGCGGCTTCGTTAACGCCGGTTGAGTTTCTGGTCACAGGCACACCCGCTTTACCATAACCCATAATCATATCGCCGTTAAAAAACAACAGATTAGGTTTTTGTAATTGCACAGAGCTTAAAATACGCGCCCACGCTTTAGTGTTTTGCAACCATTTGCAATCTTGGCCTGACAAGCCAGGGTTAGCCGTAAGGCCTGTGCCTGATGGCGTTTGGCAGTTGCCCTTACCCACCAAGCTGGCATCTTTGATGCTGGGGTCTAAATTGACCGGGTCTTGACGCGAGTCGCCCAAGGTCGAAAAGCTCAATACCACCGTGTCAGTGGCATGAGCAGGGGCGCTGACCATCAGGCCGGCAAATAAAGCCAGCGATAGGGCTTTAAGGGTGTGCGAAAACAAAGTATTGCCAATCATTAAAAAGTCTCCAGTCTTGGAATGATTTAGTGGAACTGGCTATGCTAATTCATGAATGTGACCGCTTGATTAAGGGCGAGCGGGTTTTCTGTTGGGCAGGGGTTTGTAAGGTTGTTGGTGAGTAATTGCTGTCATTAAGTTAAGGGTTTATCTTTAATAATCAGAATGTTAATAAGTGTATACTCATTCCCATACACAGCGTGTGGAAACGAAAACC
>JAQTNZ010000366.1 GCA_028713595.1 Methylovulum sp.
TTCTTATTGCAGGACTACCATTAACCGTGATACGGAATTGACCAATAAGCTGCTCCAATAGCCCAAGCCAAATGCCGTTATTGCCCAAAAGTGGGCATTTAGCTTTGGCAGTAGCGTTCGCCCACGTTAATTCGCCACACCTTATCCGACTCCAGGGCTTCCAGTTTAATGGGCACATCTATCAGTTGCCGGATAATGGCGATGTTGGTCAGGCAATGTTCCGACAGTTTTCCGGTCACAAACGACCCGCCCGCAGCCAAACACAAAGGCAACAGCAACTGGTCAGCCAGATAATGCCCGACAGGGGCTACGGTGCTTTGGTAGCGGCGCAACAAATCCACGGCATTGTCAGCGACTTTTTCGGCGCTGACCCCCAAGGCCCCGTGGCTTTCGATAATTTCAGTGACATGCTCATAATCGACTTGGAGAATGATACAGTTACCCGGCCCTAATGATTCCACTTGGCTGATACCAATGCTCAAGTCCGGCCATTTTAAACGCCGAAGTAGGCGATCTTTTTCCCTAACTCCGATATGTCCAGGAATCCCCGCACTTAGGCAACGGGCTTGGGCATTGAGCAATTCCCCGCGTATTGCCAAAACGAAGGGGCGAAAACTTATCGGCGGTTTGATCGTGACCGTCCATTCCCCCGCCCCGACCGGATAAAAGCCATAGCGGTGCAACTGGGCGACACAGTCGCCACCCAATTGCCTGATGATGGGCAAAAACGCGTGTTGGATACCATCAAAGCTGGGGGCTAAAGGATTATGTGTGCCGCCGACCAAAGTCAAGCGCGAAGGCTGGCCTGCCATCAGCAAAGCGGGCAGTACGGTCTGGAACACCAACGTGCTGCTGCCCGCACTGCCCACGGCAAAGCGGTAATCGCCCGCTTTGATAGAACCTGGGATAAATTCCAGCGCCGTGGAACCGATAGACGCGCCTTTTACTTGCGCGTTGCAAATTTCGCTGATGGCCTTGACACAGGCCAGATGCTGACGCATCAGGCCGGGAGTTTTGCGGCCTTGGCGGATGTTGCGGATATGCACGGGCACACCGCGACAGGCTGACAAGGACAGGGCCGTGCGCAGCACTTGGCCGCCGCCTTCGCCTTGGCCGCCATCAATTTCGATAATGCCGTCAACCTTTGACACAAACCACCTGCTTTAATGTGTGCATGATTTCCACCAAATCGCTTTGCGCTTGCATCACTTGTTCGATGGGTTTATAAGCCGATGGGGTCTCATCGATGACCGATTTGTCTTTACGGCATTCCACGCCTTCGGTGGCGGCGACATGCTCCTCAACCGAAACATTTTTGATTGCCGCCGTCCTCGACATGACCCGTCCGGCCCCGTGGCTGCAACTGCAAAAGCTTTCTTCATTCCCCAAGCCCCGGACGATGAACGACTTCGCGCCCATACTGCCGGGGATGATCCCCCATTCGCCCAAACCCGCCCGCACCGCACCTTTGCGGGTCAAAAACACATTTTTGCCATAGTGATATTCGCGGCTGACATAGTTGTGGTGGCAGTTGACCGCCGCCAATTGGGCGTTAAAGTTTAGCCCTAGTGTGTTTGACAATACTGCCAGCACCCTTTTCATCATCATGTCGCGGTTAAGTTTGGCATAATGCTGCGCCCACTCCACCGCTTGGACATAATCGGCAAAATAATCGGAACCTTCAGGCAAATAGGCCAGATCGCGGTCAGGCAATTGGATATGCCAACGCTGCATTTCCTTTTGCGCCAATTCGATAAAATGCGTGCCGATACGGTTACCAACCCCGCGTGAACCGCTGTGCAGCATCACCCATACCCTATCGTTTTCATCCAGGCACACTTCGATGAAATGGTTGCCGGTTCCCAAGGTTCCCAAGTGGTTAGCGTTATTGGTGTTTTTCAGTACCCTATGTTTTTCGCACAACTGGCTAAACGGTTCCGCCAATTGGCTTTGCCAAACTTGGGCAATATCTTCGGGCAACTCGCCCCATGCACCTTTGTCACGTCTGGAGCGGTTAAGGTCACGGCCATGCGGTACGGCACGTTCGATAGCATGACGGACATCACGCAAGGAATCCGGCAATTGGTCGGCACGGATTTCGGTTTGCACCGCCATCATGCCACAGCCTATATCCACGCCCACTGCCGCCGGAATAATTGCGTTCAGGGTAGGCACAACGCTACCCACCGTCGCCCCTTTGCCCAAATGCACATCGGGCATGGCGGCAATCCATTTATGGATAAACGGCAGCCGCGACAAGTTTATCAGTTGCTGACGGGCTTGTTCTTCAAATGGTACGCCGCGTGTCCAGGTCTTGATGGGCACTCCGCCTGTGGCTTGGATCACTTCATAGTTGTTCTCGCTCATGGCTAATCATCCTTTTCGTTGGGTTTGACACGGTATCAAGTTATTTAGGCTATTGCAAAGGCGATGCCAATTTTTTCACAATAATTAACTACAAACTTATTAATAGGTTACAGAAGACAATGACATTTTTAGCAAAATCGACTATAGTAATACTTATCCTAATAAATAACCCATTATCGAAACCGATAAGATGAAAACTGTTGTCATCAGTCTGCTCGGCACTTCGCTGGACAATCGCGGCTTTAACCACAGACGTTGGGAGCGGTGGCGGCCTACCTTATCCTTATGCCAGCACGAAGATTTGTTGGTCGATAGGCTAGAATTGCTTTTCCAAAGCCGCTACCAGGACATCGCCGAAAAATTGACCGATGATATTAAGACCATTTCCCCGGAAACCGAAGTCAACCATTACCATATTGAGCTTAACGACCCTTGGGACTTTGAAAGCGTTTATGCCCAGTTATTGGACTTTGCCAGAAGCTATGCCTTTAATATCGAGCGGGAACAGTATCTTCTGCACATCACCACGGGGACGCATGTCGCGCAAATTTGCCTGTATTTGCTGACCGAAGCACGGTATTTGCCAGGACGGCTCATCCAGACTTCACCTCCCTACAAAAATGAAAACCAAGCCGGGCATTACCAGATCATTGATTTGGACTTGTCCAAATACGATCAGTTAGCTTCGCGTTTTGCCAAAGAACATCAGGAAGGCGCCCATTACTTGAAAGGTGGCATCGAAACCCGCAACCCTGCATTCAACAAAATGATCGAGCAGGTGGAAAAAGTCGCTATCCGCTCGCAAGAACCTATCTTGCTGACGGGGCCGTCCGGTTCCGGCAAATCACAACTGGCAAAACGCATTTACCAGTTGAAGAAAAAGCGCGGCCAATTGCCCGGCGCTTTGGTCGAAGTCAATTGCGCGACCTTACGCGGCGACAATGCCATGTCGGCGTTGTTCGGGCATGTCAAAGGGGCGTTTACCGGGGCGGTCATGGCGCGTAAAGGCTTACTGGCCGAAGCCGATAACGGGCTGTTGTTTCTGGATGAGATTGGCGAGTTGGGTTTGGATGAACAGGCCATGCTGTTGCGGGCGATTGAAGACAAGCGTTTTATGCCCTTAGGTTCCGACAAGGAAACCGGCAGCCATTTCCAGTTGATTGCCGGCACCAACCGCAATTTGTTTACGCAAGTGGAACAAGGGCGGTTTCGGGAAGATTTGTTGGCACGGATTAATTTATGGTCATACCAATTGCCCTCGTTAAAACAGCGCTTGGAAGACTTGGATGCCAATATTGAGTATGAATTGGAAAAGTACAGCCACAAGATTAATACCTTGGTGGGCTTTAACAAGCAGGCCAAAGACCGTTATTTGCAGTTCGCCAAATCACCGGAAGCGACGTGGAACAGCAACTTCCGCGACCTTAACGCCAGCATCATCCGTATGGCGACCTTAGCTGACGGGGGGCGCATCACCTTGGAAGTGGTGGTGGATGA
>JAQTNZ010000367.1 GCA_028713595.1 Methylovulum sp.
GTGCGCAACTTTGTCCAAGATGACGCGCATATCTTTTGTACCGAAGCGCAAATCCAAACCGAAGTGTCGGTGTTTATCGACCTGTTGTTTGAGGTGTACAAGGATTTTGGTTTTGACGAGGTCATCATCAAATTGTCCACCCGTCCCGAAAATCGGGTCGGTGACGATGCGGTATGGGATAAGGCCGAAGCCGCCCTGCAATTGGCCCTTGACAGCAAAGGTTTGGCGTGGGATTTGCAGCCCGGTGAAGGTGCGTTTTATGGCCCTAAAATTGAGTTCTCGCTGAAAGATTGTATCGGTCGGGTTTGGCAATGCGGCACGATACAGGTCGATTTTTCCATGCCTGCGCGTTTGGATGCGGTTTATATCGCCGAAGACGGTTCCAAGCAAGTGCCGGTGATGTTGCATCGGGCCGTGCTGGGTTCATTGGAGCGCTTTATCGGTATCCTGATCGAACAACATGCCGGCACGTTTCCGGTCTGGTTGGCACCGGTGCAAGTGGTGTTGATGACCATCGCAGATCGCCACCATGGCTATGCGGAGCAGGTGTTGCATGATCTTGGGCAACAAGGCGTTAGAATAAAAATAGATTTGAGAAATGAAAAAATAGGATTTAAAATCCGTGAGCACTCCATGCAACGCATACCGTATCTTGTCATTATCGGTGATAAAGAATTAGAACAACAAACTATCACGGTGCGGACACAAAAGGGTGACGATTTAGGCAGTCTGTCAATCCATGAATTTACCGAACAGTTAAAGACCGCGATTGCAGACAGAAAATAATAGTATTTTTGGAGGATTAAGGTATCGCTGCTAAAAAAGATGAAACTCGTCTGAATGACATGATCACTGCTAGGCGAGTGAGGGTGACTGGCGCAGATGGGGAAGCGTTAGGGATTATCTCTTTAGATGAGGCCAAGCAGATTGCATACTCGGCAGACTTGGATTTAGTGGAAATATCGCCAAATGCAGATCCTCCCGTTTGCAAAATAATGAATTATGGCAAATTCCAGTTTGAGCAAAACAAAAAACTGCAAATTGCCAAAAAGAAACAAAAGCAAATCCAAGTCAAGGAAATTAAATTCAGGCCGGGTACGGATGAAGGCGATTATCAGGTCAAGCTAAAGAGCTTGGTCAAATTCCTTAATGACGGCGATAAGACTAAGATCACGGTCAGATATCGGGGGCGCGAAATGGCGCACCGTGAAATCGGCATGGATCAGCTTAAGCGTATCGAAAAAGATTTGGAAGACATAGCCATAGTCGAGCAATTTCCTAAATTGGAAGGGCGGCAAATGATTATGGTGATGGCGCCTAAAAAGAAAAAGTAAAAAGAAAAAGCAAGGGCTATAAAGCCCTTGCCAAGCCAGTGCCGGACGCGCTGTGGAAGGTGTCTTAGGATGCCGTTAATTCTTCAAGGCCATGCATTTTGCCTTGCTGGGTTATTCTCAGGGATTTTGTATTTTTAATTATTGGAGCAAACAAATGCCAAAAATAAAAACTAACCGTGGTGCCGCCAAGCGTTTTAGACGCACTGGCAATGGCGGGTTTAAGTGCGGGCAATCGCACCGCCGTCATATCTTGACCAAAAAGACCACCAAAAGAAAAAGACAATTGCGCAAGCCAGCGTCCATCCATCCCTCTGATCTGCGTATGGCTATACGCATGATGCCTTACAGTTAAGGAGCTGACATGCCTAGAGTCAAACGCGGTGTAACAGCCAGAGCCAGACATAAAAAAATCTTAAAGCAAGCGAAAGGTTACTACGGTGCGCGTAGTAGGGTCTATCGCGTTGCCAAGCAAGCGGTCATCAAAGCGGGGCAATATGCCTACCGCGACCGCAAACAAAGAAAACGCCAATTCCGCGCTTTGTGGATAGTCCGTATCAACGCCGCCGCGCGACTGTATGGCATTTCCTATAGCCGTTTAATCAATGGCTTGACTAAAGCCAATGTCGCTATAGACCGTAAAGTGTTGGCCGATATTGCCGTGCGTGATATTGCCGCCTTCGGTGAAATAGCCAAGATTGCTATTGCTCATCAAAGCAAGCCCTAAGCGGCCTTTATAGGTCGGCAAGACCCGTCCGCCCTACGGCGGACAGGTTTGGGTTTTAGATCTGACACTACTTATCCCTTCCCCACTCACACAGCGAGCTAATCCGTGTCCGCTACCCTAGAAGACATTCTCGCGCAAGGCTTAGCTGAGCTTGTCCGAGCAATAGACCTCAACCAACTCGATCAGGTTCGTGTCCACTATTTGGGCAAGAAAGGCGTGTTTACACAGCAGATGAAAGAGCTGGGTGCTTTGGAGCCTGAGCAGCGTCGTGCGGTTGGGCAAGTCATTAACCAAGCCAAAGACCAATTCCAAGCGCAATTGGACAGCCAGAAAAATAAGCTGGAAAGCGCCGCCTTGGAAGCCCGTCTCGCCAGTGAACGGGTCGATGTCAGTTTGCCTGGACGCGGTCAGTCCGTAGCGGGTTTGCATCCGGTGACTACCACGCTCAGACGCATAGCAAAAATTTTTACCAGTGTCGGTTTTAGCGTTGTCGAAGGGCCGGAAATTGAGGATGACTACCATAACTTTGGTGCCCTGAATATCCCTGCCCACCATCCGGCCCGTGCCATGCACGATACGTTTTACATCGATGCACACACAGTGTTACGCACGCACACCTCCCCGGTACAGATCAGGGTGATGGAGTCCGGCACGCCGCCATTGAAAGTGATTGCGCCAGGACGCGTCTATCGCTGTGATTCCGATTTGACCCACACCCCGATGTTCCATCAGGTTGAAGGTTTTTTGGTCGATACCGATGTCAGTTTTGCTGATTTAAAAGGCGTGGTTTACCAGTTTTTACGCGCCTTTTTTGAGAAAGACATCCAGGTGCGCTTTCGCCCCTCTTATTTTCCGTTCACCGAGCCGTCCGCAGAAGTTGATATTGAATGCGTGATGTGCAATGGCGAAGGTTGCCGCGTCTGTAGCCAAACTGGTTGGTTGGAAGTGATGGGCTGCGGCATGATCCATCCTGAAGTGTTCAAATCCGTCAATATCGACAGCGAACGCTATAGCGGCTTTGCTTTCGGCATGGGCGTGGAGCGCTTGGCGATGTTGCGTTACGGCATTAACGATTTGCGGTTGTTTTTTGACAATGATCTCAAATTCTTAGAACAATTCAATTAAGCAAGGGACGGTATCATGCAAATCAGTGAAGCCTGGTTAAGGGAATACGTCAATCCGGCGATAAGCAGCCAAGCGTTGGTTGCACAATTGACCATGGCGGGTCTTGAAGTCGATTCCATCACGCCTGCCGCCGCCGTGTTTAGCGGTGTGGTCATTGGTGAGGTGTTGGCAATGGCTCAGCACCCTGACGCTGACCGTCTGCGGGTTTGCCAAGTCGCGGTGGGTGCGGGCGAAACCTTGCAGATCGTCTGCGGGGCCAGCAATGTCCGCGTTGGTCTGAAAATTCCGGCGGCCTTATGCGGTGCGGTGTTGCCGGGTGATTTCAAGATTAAAAAATCCAAATTGCGCGGTGTGGACTCGTTTGTCATGTTATGCTCCGAAAAGGAGCTGGGCTTGGTGGCCGAAGCCCACGGCCTGATGGAGCTGCCCGCAGATGCACCGGTGGGTGTCAATATCCGCGATTTTTTGTCCTTGGATGATAACATCATTGAAGTGGATTTGACCCCTAACCGCGCCGATTGTTTAAGCGTTGAGGGTCTTGCCCGCGAAGTGGCGGTGCTGAACCGTTTGGATTGGTCAGTCAAAACCAGTGCGCCCTTGGCTATTAACGAAGAAAAAACCGTAGCGGTGGCGGTTGCCGCCCCCGATGCTTGCCCACGTTACCTAGGCCGTTTG
>JAQTNZ010000368.1 GCA_028713595.1 Methylovulum sp.
CAACTGCATGGCTTTGACAGCCCGCCGGAAGTGTTTATCAAAGCGCTATTGGCACATTTTCATAACGAAGATTTCCATTACACGCTGACCCCGCCGATTATGGACGACAAGCCGATAGAGACGTTTTTGCTGAAAACCCGCTACGGTTTTTGCAGCCACTACGCCTCCGCTTTTGTGTATCTGATGCGCACCGCCCATATTCCGGCACGGGTAGTGACCGGGTATCAGGGCGGCGAGTTTAATAAGGCGGGTAACTTTTTGGAAGTCCACCAATACGATGCCCACGCCTGGACAGAAGTGTGGCTGGAGGGTAAGGGCTGGGTGCGGGTAGACCCCACCGCCGCCGTCGCCCCTGAGCGTATCGAGCAGAACATCAATATTGATGCCTTGGCACAGGATGCTGTCATCCAATTTGCCAGCGATGCCGACACTAAGCAAGCGTCCGCGTGGTTAAAACACGCACGCGAATTATTGGGCAATGTCGATTACAACTGGCAACGCTGGGTCATTAACTATAACAGCAACAACCAAGCGAAATTCTTGGCTAATTTGGGCGTGGATAACCTTAAGGCCATGATTTATTGGATGCTGGGATTGACTGCCTTCATCACTGCCGTATTGAGCTTTATATTATTGTACCAGCGGCCTAAAACCACTGACCAAGCCTTACGCCATTACCAACAGTTTTGCCGAAAATTAGCGAAATATGGGCTAATCCGCCAGCCTGGCGAAGGTGAAACCGCTTTTGCCGAGCGGGTTAAGGTCGCCTTGCCACAAGCTGGCGAAGCCGTAGGGCAAATTACCCAGATTTTTGTTGGTTTGCGCTATGGTAGGGTCGCGAGATCTGAGGATTTGCAACGGCTGGCACAACAGGTCAGGGCATTTCGGGTGGAGGGGATAAAATAATGGTCGAGGGTTGTTTGGCTGGGTAAGATAGATTTTCCATACACCTGATGGGTTTTGATGGATTCAGATTGTTGTCACGGGGCAGATGCGCTATACTTTGTATCAATAAAGCTACTATAATTAGCAATGTAACAACACTATTTTTGCGGGTTGTTAAAAAGCTATACGTTTCCTTTAGCCATCTGCAAAGGGTTTATTGTCTTGTAAGTACCTTGACGCTAGACCTGGGTCGAAAATAAGCACCGCTTATTTTAGCCCGCCCGTTTTTCTCCATTAACTCTCTTAGGAACCTTTTATGAAAAAATCACATTTATTGGCATTTGCCGCACTGACAGGTGCTGGCATGATGTCATTGGCGCAAGCCGATGAACTGGAAGACAAGCGCTTTTATGTCGCGCCTTTTGCCACTTTCCTCAATACCGGCGGCGACCGGGGTGCGGATGATGGTTGGGGCGCGGGCGCCGGTATCGGTAAAATCCTCAACAAGCATTTCAACCTTGAGGTGCGCGGTTTTTATCAGGAAGCCGACAGTTACCACGGCACTTGGGAAATGCCTGGCGGTACGGTCGATTTGCAATATTATTTTTCGCGTAACAAATTGGCCCCTTATACCGTTATCGCCGCAGGTGGCATGAATACTACGGCTCATGGCTCCGAAGCCGGTTCGTTCATTGGCGAAGCGGGCGCAGGTGTGACTTACGAGATTAATGACAACTTTTTGTTGCGTACCGACATCCGTTACCGTTACAACAACAACTTCGGCACCCAATTTAACCGCAATACCGATGAATTTCATGACATGACCATGAATTTTGGTTTTGTCGTGCCGTTTGGCCCTAAGCCGACCGCGCCTGTCAATTTTACTATGCCCGAACCTATGCCGGTGGCGATGCCTACGGAAAAGCCTATGGATTGCTCGATGATGGATTCGGACAGCGATGGGGTTAACGATTGCAAGGATAAATGTCCTGAAACCATGGCAAACAGCAAGGTGGATTTTAAAGGTTGCCCGGTAAGTTTGGAACTTAAAGGCGTTAACTTTAAAGTCAACTCAGCCGAATTGACTATGGGCGCTATGGGCATTTTGGATCGGGTCGCCGCGAGTTTGAACAAATATCCTGAAAAAGTCGATATTGAAGTGCGTGGTCATACCAGCAGCGAAGGCAGCGATGCCCATAACCTGAAATTGTCACAAAAACGCTCGCAATCCGTGGTCAATTATCTGAAAATGAAACATGTGACCAATAGATTGGTTGCCAAAGGTTTTGGTGAAAGCCAACCGATTGCCGATAACGTCACCGAACAAGGCCGTTCCTTGAACCGCCGTGTCGAGTTGGTGTGGTTGGGCAACTAAGTTTCATCGGCAAAACCCTCGCTTTAAAAAAGACCCGCCCTTTGTGGCGGGTTTTTTTATGCCAATAGGTCGGGTACAGCGGTGGTTTTGGCAGGGGGGTATGCAAAAAATTAACAGAGTGTGCCATTACTGCACCCTCTTTAGGCTATAATTTTGGAACCCCATCCGTTTTAGGTGGTTTTTTATTAACAGGAAGTCGTTATCATGCGCTTATCCGCTTCAGAACTTGCCCAAGCTATCCATCATTGCCGCCAATCTTTCCAATCCGCCGCCATTTTTAGCCTGTTCATCAATTTACTGATGTTATTGCCGTCCATTTATATGATGCAGGTGTATGATCGGGTGTTGACCAGTAACAGCACTTCGACCTTACTCATGCTGACATTGCTGGCAATCGTGTTGTTTGCCATGTTGGGCGCGTTGGAATGGGTGCGCTCACAAATTTTAATCCGTGTCAGCACCCGTTTCGACCTGTTGTTGAATGAGCGGCTGTATCGGGTGTTGTTCAGGCAAGCGTTAATCAGCGGCGGCAAAAGCAGCACCCAGCCCTTAAGCGATTTGTTGGCGTTACGGCAATTTTTGACGGGTAACGGTTTGTTTGCCTTTTTTGACGCACCGTGGCTGCCCGTTTATATTGGCCTGTTGTTTTTGTTCCACCCTGCTTTTGGCGCAGTGGCCGTTGTCTCCGCCGTATTGTTGATTATGCTGGCGATTTGGAATGAACGGGCGACCCATGATGATTTGGAGCAGGCCAACCGCGTGTCTGTGGAAAGTGCCAATATCACCGCGCGTAATTTGCGCAACGCCGAGGTGGTGCACGCCTTGGGCATGTTGCCGGATTTGCTGGCGCGTTGGCAGGACAAGCAACAAAAATTGATTGTCTTGCAAGCGGGTGCCAGTGAAAAGGCGGGCTTGATTGCCGCCTTGTCGAAAACTTTCCGGCTCACTATCCAGTCGTTAATTTTAGGTTTGGGGGCGTGGCTGGCGATAGAAAAACAAATCAGCCCGGGGATGATGATAGGCGGTTCGATTTTATTAGGCCGTGCCTTGGCGCCTATTGATTTGATGATTGGCAGTTGGAAGCAGTTTTTGACGGCGCGTACCGCCTATGATCGTTTAAACACCATTTTGGGGCAATTTCCGGTGGAACCGGAGCGGATGCCGCTGCCCGCCCCTAAGGGCGAATTGCGGGCCGAACAAGCCGTTATTGTGCCGCCGGGCGCGAAAGTGGCGGTCATTAAGGGCGTTAATTTTGTTATCAAGCCCGGCACGTTTGTCGGTCTGATAGGCTCCAGCGCGTCCGGCAAATCAACGTTGGCACGGGTGTTATTGGGGGTCTGGCCGATTGCCAATGGTGCGGTGCGTTTGGATGGTGCGGATGTGTCGCAATGTGACCGTAGTATGATGGGGCGGCATATTGGTTATCTGCCTCAGGACATTGAATTGTTTGACGGCACTATTGCCGACAATATCGCCCGTTTTGGCGATTTGGACAGCAATAAGGTGGTCGCCGCCGCCCAAGCCGCCGGGGTGCATGACATGATTCTGCATTTGCCGCAAGGTTACGATACCGAAATCGGCGGCAGTGGCGGGGCCTT
>JAQTNZ010000369.1 GCA_028713595.1 Methylovulum sp.
AAACGCCACGGCTGATACCGTGACCGAGCGCGTTTATGGCATCCAGCGCGAGCGCAAGCGTGAATTGCTGTCGTATTTGATAGGCAGCAACAATTGGAAACAAGTGTTGGTGTTTGTCCGCACCAAACACGGCGCGGACAGGCTGGAAAAACAGCTGATCCAAGATGGCATCCGTTCCGCCGCCCTGCATGGCGACAAATCACAAGGGGCGCGTACCAAAGCCCTGGAGTCGTTTAAAGACGGTAAAGTCACCGTATTGGTGGCGACCGACATTGCCGCGCGTGGTTTGGATATTGACAGCTTGCCGCACGTCATCAACTATGATTTGCCGCAAGTGCCTGAAGACTATGTGCACCGTATAGGCCGTACTGGCCGGGCGGGCGCATCCGGCGAAGCGCTGTCATTGGTATCCCCTGAAGAAGCGCAGTTATTGGCGGACATTGAAAAGCTCTTGCAACGGCAAATCACCCGCGTTGCCGATACCGGCTATGAGCCTGTTTCGCTACGCGTACAAGATGCGCCTAAAAAAGCCGCACCGAGCAAGCCAGCGGGCAAAAAAGATTTCCGCCACAAGCCAAAGGCCCCTATAGGCCGTGACCCACGCGCCAAAGGCCCACGCGGTGATGCCAAAACAGGCCGTAGGACGGGTGGTCGGGTATAAGCGCCTAAGGATGGGCAGACGCTGCGGACTTGTTTGCCCGCCGCGTCTGTCGTCAATACCGCCGACGACTGTAGGCGGTTAGGCAGGTGGGAAAATTACTTTTAAACAATCCGATACGCCCGTTTGTGGACAAAAAGACGGGCAAGCCCCACCGTTATCTTGTCAAATCAGGAAAATTCCTGTATATCCTGTGTGAAAAAGCGATTATAGTAAGTATAATTTTACCCAAAACGCTTTACCGTGCCAGCGGCCCTAAGCCTTCCCTGTTGACCATCGGCCTAAACGATGGCAACCCATTTCTTAAGCCGCGTTGTCGGTATATGCAAGCTATGTTGATTGGCGATGATTTTAAATTCTAATCAATAGCCTAAGCATGTATCATATTGACATCAGCTTACTGTAGCCATTACCTTATTTCATTATTTAAATGCCCTCGAAGTCTAAAAAAGACGTTGATTTCAGTTCAACAAAAGACCCATACGCCCAGCGCGAAGCTGAGAAGTATGAAAACCCCATCCCCAGCCGTGAACTCATCCTCCAGCTTATCGAGCATACCGGCAAACCGCTGCTGCGCAAGGAAATTGCCGAAGCCTTCACGATGGAAAGCGAAGACCAGCTAGAAGCGTTGCGGCGGCGCTTACGCGCTATGGAGCGGGATGGGCAATTGCTGTTCAACCGTGAACAACGCTACTGCCTAGTCAATAACAAGGATTTGATTGTCGGGCGTATTATCGGCCATGCCGACGGTTTCGGCTTTATCCGCCCTGATGACGGTTCCGATGACCTATTTTTATCCCCCCGTGAAATGAACCCCCTGCTGCACAATGACCGCGCTATGGTGCGGATTGTCGGTATTGACAAAAAAGGTCGCCGCGAAGGTGCGGTGGTGGAAATCCTTGAACGCAACACCCACCAAATTGTCGGACGGCTCTATAAAGAAGACGGCTTCACCTACGTCATCCCTGACAATAAAAATATTTCGCAAACTGTCCTGTTGCAAAAAGACGGGGTCGGCAAGGCTAAACAAGGACAGATTGTCATTGCCGAAATTGTCGATCAGCCGACCAAATTACGCCAACCGATAGGCCGCATTATTGAAGTGCTCGGCGACCATCTCGCCCCCGGCATGGAAATTGAAATGGCTATCCGCTCGCACGAGCTGCCCCATCAATGGCCGGATGAGGTCAAGCAAGAAATCAAACAGTTAAGCCCCGAAGTGCCGGAATCGGCAAAAGCGGGCCGTGTTGATTTGCGTGACACTCCCCTAGTGACCATTGACGGCGAAGATGCCCGCGATTTTGACGATGCCGTCTACGCGAAAAAAACCCCGAAAGGCTGGAAACTGCTGGTGGCTATCGCTGATGTTTCGCATTATGTGCAAATCAACACCGCCCTGGATAACGAAGCCAAAAACCGCAGCACCTCGGTGTATTTCCCCGAAAAAGTTATCCCCATGTTGCCGGAGATACTCTCCAATGGCCTGTGTTCGCTAAACCCCCACGTTGGCCGTTTGTGCATGGTCTGTGAAATGCTGATAGACGGTGAAGGCACTGTCACCCGTGGCCGTTTTTTTGAAGCGGTCATGCGCTCCCACGCCCGCCTAACCTACACCGAAGTGGCAAAAATGCTGGTGGAAGGTGATGCCGAACTGGCGCAAAAACATCACGCCTTAATGCCGCATTTGCGCGAATTGTACGCACTGTATAAAGTCATGCGTATCCAGCGCGAACAACGCGGGGCGATGGATTTTGACACCCAAGAGACTCGCATTGTATTCGGCAAAAACCGCAAAATTGAAAAAATCGTCCCCGTTGTCCGTAACGATGCCCATAAATTGATTGAAGAATTTATGATTACCGCCAACAGCGTGGCGGCACGTTTTCTCAACGGCAAAAAAATCCCCAAACTGTTGCGTGTCCATGAAGGCCCTAGTGCCGACAAACTGCTCAACCTGAAAACTTTTCTGGGCGAATTGGGGCTTAAATTCAGCGGCGGCACCCAGCCGACCCCGTTGGATTACATGCACTTGGTCGAATCCATCCGCAACCGCCCTGATGCACACCTAATCCAAACCGTATTATTGCGCTCGATGTCGCAAGCGGTTTACAGCCCTGAGCTGAAAGGCCATTTCGGCTTGGCCTTAGAGGCCTATGCGCATTTCACCTCACCGATACGCCGTTACCCTGATTTGCTGGTGCATCGGGCTATCCGCCATTGCCTGCAAGGCAAAAATGTCGCCAGTTTTTTCTACGGCGTACCCGATATGGTCATGCTGGGCGAGCATTGCTCCGCCAACGAACGCCGCGCCGATGATGCCACCCGCGATGTGGTCAGCTGGCTAAAATGCGAGTTTATGATGGACAAAATCGGCGAAGAGTTTGAGGGTATCATCTCCGCCGTCACTTCGTTTGGTTTTTTTGTCGAACTGGCAGAAATTTATGTCGAAGGCTTGGTGCATATCAGCAACCTAGGCCAAGATTATTTCCACTTCGACCCCACCAGCCACCAATTAAAAGGCGAACGCACCAACACCAATTTCCGCTTAGGCGATAGCGTTAAAATTAGAGTCGTGCGCGTGGATTTGGATGAAAAGAAAATGGACTTTGAACTGGTGCAAAAGCAAGCTTCGGTTAAGAAAGCAGTGGGGGCAACGGCAACGGGCAAGCCTAAGAAGAAACGTAAGAGAAAGCCGAAGAGTGCTTAATCATGACATTAGTCTTAATTTGGCCTAATTGCCTGTATAGCTCGATTTAAAACAGTGGTTGGATCATTATGCCCTACTCGCTTATGGACCTGCGCATGTACGATGGTTCCAGACAATTTTTGTCGTTACCCGCATCGAAGTCGATTTTCTGGGTACGGTGCTGGCTTTTGTTGTTGCCTAGGGCGCGGTTAACCACCTATATTTCGAGCCTATCGGAATCGTGGCTTGATTTTAGCTGCCAACACCATGAATTTACCATCAATAATCAATTTGGAGAATTTTGGTTTTTTGTGGCCGACCCCAACTGCCCAGAAGCCGTGCTAACGCGGGTGGCAGAACATTTTGCGAGACTGTTGCCACCCAAAAATACCCTCTAGCCCCTAGTTTCTGTGTTCGGTTTGACCCAATCACCCAGCCTGAAAAGGCTAGCACACTATGAATAAAGAACTTTTTTTTAACGGCTACATAGGTCGTATCTGCGAAAAATTTA
>JAQTNZ010000370.1 GCA_028713595.1 Methylovulum sp.
TTTGGCCCGCCAATACGGCATTAACGTTTAAGATTCCACCCAGCTTGTTACGGCAAGCCCATTTTAAAACTCACCCACTTAACAAAAATTAAAAACGAGGACAAGGCATCATGGCAATATCTCTCACTAAAGGCGGCAACGTAAACTTAAGCAAAGAAGCCCCTGGCTTAAACAAGCTCCTGGTCGGTTTGGGCTGGGATGCGCGTGCCACGGACGGGTCGGCGTTCGATTTGGATGCCAGCGCGTTTTTGGTCAAATTGGATGGCAAAGTGCGTTCCGACAGCGACTTTTGTTTTTTTAACAACAAAGTGGTCGCTGATGGCGCGGTTGAACATACCGGCGACAACACCACCGGCATAGGCGAAGGCGATGATGAAGTGATTAAGGTCGAATTGGCGAAAATCCCCGCCGATTTGGATAAAGTCGTTTTTACCGTGACCATTTACGATGCCGACACCCGCAAACAAAACTTCGGACAAGTCAGCCGCGCCTATATCCGCATTGTCAATGAAGAAAACGGCCAAGAAATCGCCCGTTACGATTTGAGCGAAGATGCTTCCATCGAAACCGCGATGATTTTTGGCGAAATTTACCGCATTGGCAGCGATTGGAAATTTAAAGCGGTCGGCCAAGGCTTTGCAGGCGGCTTAGGGCCATTGGCGGCCTCGTTTGGCGTTAACGTTTAAATTTCCGGCACGGCCATGCCTGTCCTGAACACCAACAGCTTGACCCTTAGCAAAGGGCGGCGGCTGCCGCTAACGGACATTTTCGCCAATTATCAAGTAGCGGCGCGTTTCCAGATTGGCTTGAGCATTACTGGCCTGTCGGAAACGGTGGATTTTGCCTGTTTTGGCCTTGATGCCCAGCAAAAACTGTCCGATGACCGCTATATGACCTTTTTCAACCAACCGCAAACGCCTTGTGGCGCGGTTAGTTTGGCGGCGACTGCGGGTGATCCGGTGGGTTTTTGCTGCCAATTGGACAAGTTGCCTGCCAGCATTGACCGCGTGGTGTTTACAGCGGCGATTGACGGCAACGGTACTATGCGCCAGATGCAAGCAGGGTATTTGCGTTTACTGTTAGCCGACACAGAAATGGCGCGGTTTAGCTTTAACGGCAGCGATTTTGCCAACGAAAAAGCCCTCATGGTCGGCGAGCTATACCGTAAGGATGGCGCATGGCGCTTCAATGCCATCGGCCAAGGCTTTAACGGCGGTTTGGCGGCCTTGGTCAGGCATTTCGGCGCCGAAGTGTCCGAAGAACAGGCCAGACCTAGACCTGTGGAAAGCAAAGTGTCGCTCTCCAAAATCACCTTGGAAAAACGCGGCGACAAAATCTCTTTGGACAAACCTAAAACCGCCAATGGTTATGGGCGCATTGTCTGCAATTTGAATTGGTCAACCTACACACCCCAGAAAAAAGGTTTTTTTGGCGGCCAAGTTGCTGATAAGGCCATTGACCTTGATCTAGGGTGTTTGTATGAACTTAGCGATGGCACCAAACATGTCGTCCAAGCTTTAGGCAATTGTTTTGGCGATTATGACACCCTCCCCTATATCCACTTGGCGGGTGATGACCGTTCCGGCGAGGTTGCCGAAGGCGAGTTCCTATATATTAACGGCAGCCATTTTGACCGTATCCGGCGCATTTGCATTTATGCCTTCATCTACGAAGGCGCGGTGAGCTGGACACAGGCCGATGCCGTGGTCACTGTTGCCGTCCCAGGCCATCCGGTCATTGAAGTGCGTTTGGATTCCCAAGGCAAAAATGCCAATATGTGCGCCATCGCCATGCTGGAAAATAGCCAGGGCGCGTTAAAACTGACCAAGCTTAACGAATATTTTAGCGGTCATGAAAAACTGGACAACCATTATCAATGGGGGATGAAATGGCGGAGTGGCCGCAAATAAGCTTGCCCGCACACCTCCCCCCCTCCCTTATTCACTATTGAACACATCATCGGGCATATAAAATGGCTATTAGTTTACAGAAAGGACAAAAAATCTCCTTGTCCAAAGAATCCGGCGGCTCCTTAAGCAAAGTCATTATGGGCCTGGGTTGGGATGCGAAAAAATCCGGCGGCGGCCTGTTGAAAGGCCTGTTTGGCGGTGGCGGCAGCGAGGCGATTGATTTGGATGCCTCATGCGTGCTGTTTGATGACAACAACAAAGCCGTGGACACCGTTTATTTTGGTCATCTGAAAAGCAAAGACGGCAGCATTGTCCATACCGGCGACAACCGTACCGGCGATGGTGACGGCGATGACGAACAAATTATCGTTGACTTGGACAAAGTCCCCGCCAACGTCAAATCCTTAGTGTTTACCGTCAATTCTTTCACCGGACAAACCTTTAATTCGGTCGAAAACGCCTATTGCCGTCTGGTTGACAGCAGCACCAAAACCGAAGTCGCCCGCTATACGCTGACCGCCCAAGGCTCACATACCGCGCAAATCATGGCAAAAGTCTACCGCCACAACGGCGAATGGAAAATGCACGCTATCGGCGAAAATGGCACCGGACGTACCATTGAAAACTTGCTGCCACAAATTGTCGTCCATCTGTAAACGCCGATGCGAATTTGGTTTAACAAAACATTCTCCACCATCAACGCCGTTTTTAACAACCTGCGCCTGGCCGGAAAGCCGGGCGCGGTGACGGTCATCTGTACCCATACCCACAGCACCGCCTCGGCTTTTTTGGCGGCTAACGAAAGCTATCTTGAACCCAGCGCCCCGACAGGCCACGAGTATCTCGACTGGTGCCTGGCCTTTTGCCAAAGCCACCGCATTGATGTATTTTGGCCGGGCAAAGAAGCGGCGTTTCTCAGCCAACATCATGCGCAATTTCACGCCATCGGCGTACAAGTGATGTCCGTTGCCGACTATGACACCCTAAGCTTGCTCAATGACAAGGCCCAGTTTTATACCGAACTAGACCCCGACATTGCCCAGACGATGGAATTTATCGCCGTTGATAATCTGGACGAGTTTGACCGTGCCGTCGCCCAATTATCAACGCGGCATGACAGCTTGTGCATCAAGCCTTCGGTATCGGTATTTGGCTTAGGGTTTCGGATTTTAGACACCCGCCGCGACAGCATCACCCATTTGATTAAAGGCGTGGAATACGAAATTCCCCTGCAAGAATTGCGGCAAGGCATGATGAACACCCGCCATTTCGACACCATGCTGGTCATGGAACATCTGGGCGGCCATGAATGGAGCGTGGATTGCGCAGGACGGCACGGCGAATTGTTGTGCGCCGTGCAACGGCGCAAATCCCTGCTGCTAGGCCACGGCCAAGAGATAGACAATAACGCCGAAATTACCGGCATGGTCGAACGCCTGACCGGCCACTACCGCTTGAACGGCCTGTTTAACATCCAGTTTAAAAACGGCAAGGACGGCCCTAGATTGCTGGAAATCAACCCCCGCCCATCGGGTGGTTTCGGCATGTCCTGCCTAGCAGGCACCAACCTTGCCAAACTGGCGTTGCAAGCGTTTAAGGGCGAGAAAATTAGCCCGCCTGAAATACATTATGGCTTAAAGATCGCGGAGATTAACACGCCTGTGGTGTTGCGGGATGATTTGTGATGGGGTGGGGTTGTGGCTAGAATTGAGGGGATTGCGATATATAACTTTAAGTCTTTAAAGGCTATTGTATTAGGTAGTCCGTGGTCAAAACCACTTACCCCTATGACGATTGTGATCGGTAAAAATGGTGTCGGCAAAAGCACCTTATTTGATGTATTTGGTTTTTTGGCGGATGCTCTGAAAGTTGGTGTAGAAGAAGCATGTGATTTACGGAATCGCGGGGGATTTGAAAAAATTCGCTCTCAAGGACAAAAAGAACC
>JAQTNZ010000371.1 GCA_028713595.1 Methylovulum sp.
TGATGACGGCAATGCCTTGCGCAGCAACTTGGCCGGAAAGCTGTTTTTTCAGGCCGTAACCCCGTTGGACATTTCCGCCACCGCCATCAGAAACTGCATCGCCCAGCGGCAAGACCCCAGTTTTTTATTGCCCGATGCGGTCATTGCCTATATCAGGCAGCACCAACTTTATCAAGCGCCCGACTAAGTGTCGGGTGCGTTTTATACTTCAAACCATTTTATTTTTAAAGGTAGTTAATGCAAACAGAAGACTTGTTAAAAATCGTCCAAACCGTTTTGGATGACCGCAAAGGGCAATACATCACCACCATAGATGTCAAAGAGAAAACCAGCTTTACCGATTATATGGTGCTAGTTACAGGCACATCCGACCGCCACCTGAAATCTTTGTGTGAACATGTGGCCGTGGCCGTGAAAGAACAGGGGGGAATCCCTTTGGGCATGGAAGGCGATCTGGGATCAGATTGGATATTGTTGGACTTGGGCGATGTGATTGTCCACGCCATGACCGCCCAAACCCGCGAGTTTTATCAATTGGAAAAATTATGGTCGGTTGATGCCCCTAGAGAAAAGGCTTTTGCCAGGAATTAAGCAAGGGTAAGGAGCTACCGCCTTAGGGAGTAAAACCTATCCTCTCTAAGGCGCATAAGATAAGGCATTATATCGGTTAAAAATATACCATGTGCGGTATAAATATCAAGTTGTCACATTAAACAAAAGAAAAACTATGGATACGCCATCAATTTGTTTGATTACGCCTACATATATCAGAGATATAGAGCAATTTGCATTATTGCGAAAATCAATTATTGAATTTGCCGCTAACTACCATCATTTGGTCATCGTTCAAGGCGAAGATTTCAACGCATTTAACCATCGTTTTGGTCATGGCAATAATATCAGCATAGTAAAAACCCAAGATATATTGCCAAGCTATATTGAAAAACGCCGCCATCTATCTGTAGAGCCAAAAATTATCCGTAGCATTAAAAAATTTTTCTATAAAAAGCTCATATTAGGCTGGCAAGCACAGCAATTGACAAAAATTTACGCCCTTGCCAAATGTGGCTTTGAGGCGGCGGCGTTTATCGATTCCGATGTTTTTTTATGTGATTATATTCCAGCGAATTATTTCTACGTTAATGATGACTTGAAGTTGTTTAGAAGAAAAGCTCTTAATGCCGAATCGTTAGATTTTGATATTTCCACCCATGAAATTATCGGCAATGACTTATATGACATTACAGAATTGTTTGATTACATATTTCATCCATCGTGTTTTAAAAAATCCACGGCTATTGCTTTGTTAGATATGCTGACGGATTTACATGGCGAAAAATGGTTTAAGCGTTTTTTCTCTGAAAAAAGACCCTCCGAATATAATCTGTTAGGGTATGCGGCCAATTTTTTAGAAAAATATCAAGGATATAGTGTTGTTAACTGTAATCCTGAGGATGTCCATTATTCAATTAGATGTGCGGTTGACTGTGAAAAACTTCAGCTTAACGTAACACGGTTTATGGAAGATGAAATAAAGAAGCCATTCTTTCTGATTCAATCAACATTACGGCTTAACAATGATCAGATAACCGAAGCTTTTCATCGTGTGCTAGAACATGCAAGCCGTAAATCCCAATAAAACAATTGACCTTTTTGCCGGTATTGGCGGTATCCGGCTGGGCTTTGAAGCCTACGGTTGCCAAACGGTATTTGCCTCGGAATGGGATAAAGATGCCCAAAAAATATACGAGGCCAATTTTGGTGAAAAACCGCAGGGCGACATCAATCTGATTGACCCCGAAGACATTCCCGACCACGATATCTTATTGGCAGGGTTTCCTTGCCAGCCATTCAGCATCGCCGGTAAAGGGCTGGGCTTTGCCGACACCAGAGGCACGTTGTTTTTTAACATTGAAGCCATCCTTAAGGCCAAAAAGCCCGCCGCCTTTTTGCTGGAAAACGTCCGGCGTTTGACCACCCATGATAATGGGCAAACTTTTGCGGTGATTTTAGAAAAACTCACCGCTTTAGGCTATACCGTTTATCATAAAATTATCAATGCGCTGGATTTTGGTGTGCCGCAAAAACGCGAGCGCATTTATATTGTCGGCTTTTTGAACCCCATCCCGTTTAGCTTTCCGGCCCCGCTAGGCTATTACCAGCCGCTGGCGGAGTTGCTGGAGAAAGATGAGGACATACCCGCCAGTTATTTTGTCTCCGAACACATCAAACAACAACGCTTGGCCTTGGTCAAAGGCACGCCACCCTATCCGTCAATATGGCACCAAAACATCGGTGGCAATATCTCGGCATTGCCTTATTCCTGCGCGTTACGCGCGGGCGGCAGTTATAACTACTTGGTCGTCAATGGCATCAGGCGTTTGACTGCGCGGGAAATGTTGCGTTTGCAGGGATTTCCTGATGACTTTACCATTAACCTGCCTTATTCAGGGGTGCGGAAGGTGGCGGGCAATTCGGTGTCCGTACCCGTCATCAAAGCCATTGCCGGCGAGATGCTCAAGGCATTGCAAACGGTGCCGCCCAGTTGATGTGCAGCTTGCCGTTTCGCAATCAATCCTCAATCCCCAATTCCTTAATCTTTCGGGTCAGGGTGTTACGGCCATAACCTAATAAAATCGCCGCTTCATGGCGTTTGCCGTGGGTAAAGTTCAACGCCGATTTAATTAGGATGGCCTCCACTGCCGGAATGGTTTGCTTGGCGACTTCGTTTTCCTTATTGAGCAATTGCTGGTCTACCCAAGTCCTTAATAGAGATTCCCAGTCGGAACCGGCGGCGGTTTTTTCCGCAGGTGTGTTCAGCAATTCGGGCGGCAAATCGTGCAAGTGGATCTCCCGCCCTGAGGCCATGACGGTCAACCAACGGCAAATATTTTCCAATTGCCTGACGTTGCCCGGCCATTCTAGCGTGCTTAAAAAGGCTTCCGCCTCGGTTTTTAAGATTTTTATTTCCGTGTTCAGCTCTTGTCCGGCCTGATTCAAAAAATGCCGCAACAATAACGGTATGTCCTGTTTGCGGTCCCGCAGGGGCGGGATATGGATGCGGATGACATTGAGGCGATGGAACAAGTCTTCCCGAAACCGGCCTTGTTGCACCAACGCTTCCAAGTTTTGATGGGTGGCGGCAATAATACGCACATCGACTTTTACCGAAGCATGGCCGCCGACCGGATAAAACTCGCCATCCGCCAAGACCCGCAACAAACGGGTCTGCAATTCTGCGGGCATATCGCCAATTTCATCCAGAAACAAGGTGCCGCCATTGGCCTGTTCAAAACGGCCGGCACGCCGCGAGGCCGCGCCTGTAAACGCGCCTTTTTCATGACCGAACAATTCCGACTCCATCAGGTCTTTAGGGATGGCCGCCATGTTTAAGGCGATAAACGGGTTTTTGGCGCGGGGGCTATGCCGGTGCAAGGCTTTGGCGACCAATTCTTTGCCCGTGCCCGATTCGCCGTTAATCAAGACGGTGATATGCGATTTTGCCAGCCGTCCAATCGCCCGGAACACCTCTTGCATGGCCGGGGCCGCGCCGATAATTTCCGGTGTCGCTTCCAAAGTGGCGTGTTCCTCGACAGTGGAATGTTGTTGCCGCCCGTGGATGCAGGCGCGGCGGGCCAGGTCAACCACTTCTTTGATGTCAAAGGGTTTGGGCAAATACTCAAAAGCACCGCCATGAAAGGCCGACACCGCGCTTTCCAAATCAGAATGGGCGGTCATGACAATCACGGGCAGGTGGGGGTGGCTGTCCTGGACCCTTTTCAGCAGTTCCAAGCCATCCATGCCGGGCATCCGAATATCGGTGATTAGGGCATCAGGGGTG
>JAQTNZ010000372.1 GCA_028713595.1 Methylovulum sp.
ACATAGCAGGGCCACCCAAAATGATAATCAAAGAGCCTGGGGGGATAGGTTGTTTTTCAACCAGCATCGGGCGGATATTGCCCATACCACCGGCAATCATAATGGGTTTGTGATAGCCTCTAAACTCATGTTCGCTGTCGGTTACAGGCTGTTCAAAACTGCGGAAGTAGCCGGCGATATTGGGTCTGCCAAATTCATTGTTGAACGCCGCGCCGCCCAAGGGGCCTTCGAGCATGATCTCCAAGGCGGAGGCGATGCGCTCCGGTTTGCCATTGTCAATTTCCCACGGTTGCCCAAATCCTGGGATTTTTAAATGTGACACCGAAAATCCGGTTAGCCCGGCTTTGGTGGCTGAACCGCGTCCTGTAGCACCTTCATCACGGATTTCCCCACCCGATCCGGTCGCCGCGCCAGGAAAAGGCGAAATGGCGGTCGGATGGTTATGGGTTTCGACTTTCATCAACAGATGCGCGTCTTCTTCGGTATAACCGTATTTGCCGGTGTGCGGATTGCGGATAAACACTTGTGCTTTGGAGCCCTTGACCACGGCGGCATTGTCGCTGTAAGCCGACAAGATATGGTCGGGCGTTTTTTCCGCCGTGTGCCGGATCATACTGAACAAGGAACGGGCTTGTCCGACACCGTCAATTGTCCAGTCGGCATTAAAGATTTTGTGGCGGCAATGCTCGGAATTGGCTTGGGCAAACATCATCAGTTCGACATCGGTCGGATTTCTGCCCAATGCTTGGAAACTGGCCGTCAGATAGCCAATTTCATCGGCGGATAAGGCCAAGCCTAAGGTGATATTGGCTTGTTCCAACGCGTCACGGCCTTGTTCAATTAAAGATATGGTCTGCAAGGGGTGCGGCGAATGTCCATCAAACAAGCCGGTAGGCGTGTCCGCCACAACCACGCTTTGGGTCATGCGGTCATGCAGCAGGGCGGTGATGGCGGGTGGCAGCGGGGTAGGGCAGGCAAGGGTGTATTCGATGCCCCGCTCAATCCGCCGCACCGATGACAGGCCGCAGCGTTGGGCGATTTCGGTGGCTTTGCTCGACCACGGCGATTGTGTGCCGGGGCGTGGGATGACCCATAAAGACTCGCCTTGCACCTCAGCGACCGTCTGATCTGGGTTATAGGCCAGTAAATCGGCGAGGATTTGCCGATGTGACTCGGTCAAATCACCCTCATTATCAACAAAATGGAGAAAACGGGCGGACACCGCCGTGATGGCAGGCTCTAACGCTTGCAACCGCAACAGCAGTTGGTTGATGCGAAAGCTTGAAAGGGCTGCGGTTCCAGGGATTTTTAACATAGGGGGGGAAAGATACTGGGTAAAAAATAAGGGATAGGGGCTGACCGTTGATAGCTCTGCAAAAACCCATAGCTACGTTGCCCCCAATAGTTGGGGCAGGGTTGGTAGCCTTGGCTCCGGTATAGGCTTATTTGGCAAAATCCGATTGGATGGTGTTTTGTAATAGCTTGAGCAAACTTAAGGCACTGGCATCCGTAGCGGGCTTGTGTTCTTTATCCAAGACCAAGACATCGGTTTTTTCGCCGTTAGCCATCAATTTGACGGTAAATGCCTGGTCATTATTTTGGAAACCACGGAACATAAATAAGGTCTCATGCCAAAAGGAGTGGTCTTCCAAGGCTTTTTCATCAGGGTCATAATTGAGGGTGAATTGCTGTTCAGCTTTGTTCCGGTCAGTCACTTCGATGGATTTGCGGCTTAAGGCCTTGTCAATCGCCCGCCAAGCATTTTCAAACGGTACGCTTAGACGTAAAATGTTTTCGCCGGTCGCGGATTTTACCAGAGCGACCGGGATCAATTCATGCTTGGGCGGCGTACTGCCGGCAGTGTCGGTTGCGGTTGGTGTATCTATAGCTATCGGTTCCACCTCTTTAGGGGGGATCGGCGCGGCTGTTGGCGCTTGCATGGATTGTTCAACGGCAGGGACGTTCAATGGGGTCGCTTCTGGTTGCTCAGCGATAACTGGCTGCTCAGGGCGCGTAACTAACTTTAAGCTGTCATCCTTCCTCAAATCGGGCGGCAATACTAGCGCGGGTATTTCCGTGGTGTATTGGTAATCTTTTTCCTTGTCAGGAAATAGGCTTTTAACATAGCCACACCCAGTCAAAAGATTTAACGCCAAGAAGGTGATAAGCGGCAACACTATTTTTGGTTTCATATTTAATTAGATAACTTCGGCAAAGCGCAGGGCGTTGCGGACGGTGTCAAAATACTCGTCTGCCAACCACGTCAACGGTAAACGGATGCCTTTGCCAATCAGACCCATTTCGGCGAGCGCCCATTTTACCGGAATCGGGTTGGATTGGATAAACAAGTCTCTGTGCAAGGCCACTAACTTGCTGTCTATCGCCAGTGCGGTTTCCTTATCCCCCGCCAAGGCCGCCATTATCATGTCATGGAGCAGTTTCGGCGCGACATTGCCGGTGACGGTGATGGAGCCATTGCCGCCTAACAGGCAAAATTCACAGCTACTGGCATCATCACCGGTATAAATCGCAAAGTCGGGGCCGGTCAGGTCACGGATTTTTTTGATGCGCGACAAATCGCCGGTGGCTTCTTTCACACCCACGATATTGTTCAATTGACCGATACGGCCCACCGTTTCCGGCAGCATGTCGCAACCGGTGCGGCCTGGCACATTGTATAAGATTTGCGGAATGTCAACGGCATCGTTAATGGCTTTATGATGCAGGTACAAGCCTTCTTGGGTAGGTTTGTTGTAATAGGGCGTGACGATCAGGCAGGCATCCGCACCCGCTTCTTTGGCGCGGCGGGTGAGGTTGATGGCTTCGCTGGTGGCGTTTGCGCCCGTACCGGCAATGACCGGAAGCTTACCGTCAGCATAGTCAACCACTGCCTTGATGACCGCGCAATGCTCGTGCTCATCCAGCGTGGCGGATTCGCCCGTGGTGCCAACCGCCACCAGCGCGTCTGTGCCCTGTGCAATATGAAACTGCACTAACGCTTGCAACTGTTTAAAGTCCACAGCACCCCGGTCGTCCATTGGTGTGACTAATGCTACGATACTACCTTGAATCATGAAATTTCTCGAACAGAATTGATACGGTTATAAATCTTTGCATTATAACAAGCAAACACTTAAAACTCAGCTTGATAGATAATTTAATGGGCTGGGCCGGCGGCTTGCCCGCCGTTGTGGCAAGCCGCCACAGTCAGCCACAACACCGTCAATCCCCCAGCCATTGTTGGCGATAATCCTGATAAGTATAGTGTTTCAGTTTTTCTAGGCCGTCTTCCGTCTGCAGAACAACAACAGATCATCTCTGCTGCAAACGCACGTTAAGCGTTCTTGCTGCGCATGCATTGTCATGCTGTAAGCCATTGCATGCGTGACCAGAAATAATTGCTGTAAAGCGTGTGCAATGGTCAAGAAGGTCGGTGTGCAAGCGAAATATGGGCGTAAAAAAGCACTCGGCTTGAGCAGAGTGCTTTTCCTACTTGTATTCGTGGTAGGGCGTGAGTGATTCGAACACTCGACCTACGGATTAAGAGTCCGCTGCTCTACCAGCTGAGCTAACGCCCCACGAAGTTGTTGCTATCCCGCTTTACCGTACGGTCCAGTTAATCCTGGTAGGTCGGGGGAGATTCGAACTCCCGACCAACGGATTAAAAGTCCGCTGCTCTACCGACTGAGCTACCGACCCGGAAAAACAGGAACGCCGGATTATAGAGAGCCCGCCAGAGCCTGTCAACGCGAGCGTGCCGAAAAACGCGCTATGGCCTGCGGTGAAACACCAATCAAGCCTTTGCCAAAGCGCAGGCGGCGTGCTCCCCCGGCCGAG
>JAQTNZ010000373.1 GCA_028713595.1 Methylovulum sp.
GTCTTGGTCTTGTCGGCTGACATCGGGTTCAAAGCGTTCGATATAAATCCGCAAGGTGGCTCCGACCGTACCCGTGCCGGACAAACGGAAAACAATCCGCGAGCCGTTGGTAAAGCCGACCCGTATGCCTTGGTTGCGGCTGATGCTGCCGTCCACCGAATCTTCATAACAAAACTCATCGGCATACTTGACCGTGTATTCGCCAAACGCCTGGCCGGGTAGGGTAGGCAATTGGCCGCGCAAATGCTCGACAATGGCGTTGGCGATAGGTGTTTCCACCGCTTCATAATCATGACGGCAATAAATGTCGCGGCCAAATTTTTGCCAATGCTCATGGACGATGTCAGCCACGGGTTGCCGTCTTTTGGCGATCAGATTCAGCCAAAACAGTACTGCCCATAAGCCGTCTTTTTCGCGGACATGGTTAGAACCCGTACCAAAGCTTTCTTCGCCGCACAGCGTGATTTTGCCGGCATCGAGGAGATTGCCGAAAAATTTCCAACCCGTTGGCGTTTCAAAGCAGGGAATGTTATAGCTGGCCGCTACCCGATCAACCGCTTGGCTGGTCGGCATGGAACGGGCGACTCCGCTGAGGCCTTGGGCATAAGCGGGGATCAAGCGGGCATTGGCGGCCATAATCGCCAAGCTATCGCTAGGGGTGACAAAAATATGGCGACCAGTGATCATATTGCGGTCGCCGTCACCGTCAGAGGCGGCGCCAAAGGTTGGTGCGTGGTCGCTGAACATTACGTGTGCCAGCTCATGCGCATGGGCGAGGTTAGGGTCAGGATGATGGCCGCCAAAATCTTCCAAAGGTTCGGCGTTAATGACCGATTCGGCGGTGGCACCGAGCATATCGACCAAGATGCGTTTGGCGTAAGGGCCGGTGATTGCGTGCATGGCATCAAACAATAAGGTGATGTAACCGCTGCTAATGCTTTGCTTGAGGAGGGGGAAATCGAATATACTTTGCATCAGTTCGGCATAATCGCTCACCGGGTCGATGATGGTGATTTTAAGGTCGCCTATTTGCTGAGTGCCAATGTTATCAAGGTCAATATCGTCCATCGTGATTGTTTTATAAACGTTGATGGTTTGGCTACGCTGATAAAATGCCGCCGTGTCTTTTTCAGGGGCGGGGCCGCCGTTGCCGACATTGTATTTGATGCCAAAATCTTCTTCAGGGCCGCCCGGATTGTGGCTTGCCGATAAAACCAATCCGCCAAATGTGTGATATTTTCTGATAATATGCGATGCGGCCGGTGTTGACAACAAACCGCCTTGGCCGATAATCAATTCACCAAAACCATTGGCCGCAGCAATTTTTATGATGATTTGTATTGCAGCTCGGTTAAAATAACGGCCATCGCCACCCAATACTAGGGATTTGCCGGCGAAACCTTCTAATGAGTCAAAGATTGACTGTACAAAATTTTCTAGATAACCCGGTTGCTGAAAGACTTTGACCTTCTTTCTCAGTCCCGATGTGCCTGGATTCTGGTCGTTATAGGGATGGGTGGTAATCATTTCTATTTGCATAATGGATCCTTCGTGGTGTTAACCTAGTGCTTTAGGCCACTAAATTGTTTTTTGAGTTTGGACGTTAGTAGAAGTTATATGTTACGAATATTTTCATTGCTGTGTTGTAGTTTTTTTTCCGTGGCCGTCTCGGCCAATAGTGATGTGTGGTTGCTGGTAGACACTAAAGCCCGTAAAATCGAAGTCAAAAAAGGTGATTTCACCATTGAAACGATTGACAAGATTGCCATAGGTCGTGGCGGTGCGGGCGCCAAATCTCATCGTGGCGATAATATCACCCCGCACGGTAGTTACAAAATAGGCTGGATTGGCGAAAAATCTTCATTTCGCCGCTTTTTTGGTTTAACCTATCCATCAGTAGATGATGCAGAAAAAGCCTTGGCGCGTCATGTCATAGACGAGCCTACTTATTATCGAATTGTATCCGCGCATATTAATAATCAAATTCCCCCGCAAAATACGCCCTTAGGCGGCCAAATCGGCATTCATGGGCTAGGGAGCGCGGATGAAAGGGTCCATAAGTTTTTTGATTGGACACACGGTTGTATCGCTCTGACTAACGGTCAAATTGATCATTTAAGCCAGCTAGTTGATACAGGAACAGTAGTAAAGATAAAATAAAGCTGGAAAATGCGGTAATCGGTGATAAAATTGCACTCAGGTGTAAGATTTTTTTGTTGTAATAACTTTATATTTAGGAAAATGATATGAAAAGAGTAGTGAAATTATCAATGCTGGCTTTGGCTGTTAGTATGGTCGTAGGTTGCGCAAGCAGCTCAGATATCGATGGTCTGCAATCACAAATTGACAGCTTGAAGACTTCTGTAGCACAAGCTTCTTCTGACGCTTCTAGCGCAATGTCTGCTGCTAACGACGCTTCTTCAAGAGCTGCTGCGGCTGAATCTGCTGCTAACCGTGCTGCCCAATACGCACAAGAAACCAGTGCAAAATTGGACGGTATGTTCAAACACGCAATGACAAAATAAATCGCAGTTTGATTTTTTTGTAAGAAAAAGCCCGATGGTTTTGCCATCGGGCTTTTTTTATCGCCAAAATCCGTGCTTAAGATTTAAGTGCTTTGTTCGCCACCGAACAATTCGAACAAACGCGGCAAAAACTGGGCCAGCTCCAACGACATGATAGAAAAATCGGCATCAAAGCGGTCAGCGTCGTTGTCGGTTTCAATATCGGCCACTTGGTCTTGGATCAAATCCAAAAAGCGCAAGCGTTTGATGGACAGATGCTCGTCAACGATAAACGCCAAACGGTCCGCCCAATTGACCGCCAGCTTAATCACTTCCTTGCCCATATCCAGATGGTTTTTAATTTCGGGCAACGCCAGATCATGGCGTTTGCAACGGATAATGCCGCCCGCCTCTTCAGGGGAGCGCAGCTCACATTCATCCTCAATCGTCAGGTCATCCGGGGTTTGCTGGGTGCTTAACCACTCCGTCATGGTGGCGATAGGCTTGTTGACCGTATTGATCGGTACGGCAGGAAGCGAGCCTAGGCTCTTGCGCAACAGGCTCAACAAGTCTTCGGATGCTTTTGCCGATGCCGCATCGACAATAATCCAGCCGCCTTGCGGATCAATATACGCATAAATTTTGCGCGAAAAAGTGAACGCCCTTGGCAACAGCTCAAAAATCAGCTCATCCTTAATGCTGGTGCGGTCTTTTTTGCTTAATTTTCGCCCTTGTTGCTCCTCAGTTTCCAGAATTTTTTCCTGGACCAGCTCATTGAGCACCGAGGCAGGCAACACCCGCTCTTCTTTCTTGCCACACAGCATCATAAAACCGTTGCTGCTATGCACTAATTGCTGGCCGCTTTTGCCGACCGGGGCGGTCCAGCCAAACGAGGACTCTTCATGCGGTCCGCAGGGGCGGAAAGCCAACGCTTCAAGTTTTTGCTCCAACTCCTCTGCTGACAAGGTAAAGGCTTCAGTAAGACGAAAAATGCTAAGATTTTTAAACCACATGGCGAGATGAATATCCTGTAAAAATAATGGCCGTGTATTATCGCAAATTTAACCGCCAGCACTGGAAAATTTATTAACAAGGGGACTATGACCAGATCAACCGGCTTTAAGCCCATCGCCGACAGCAATGCGACCGTACTGATTTTAGGCTCCATGCCTAGCGTCGCTTCATTGCAGGCACAACACTACTACGCTCATCCCAGAAACGCCTTCTGGCCGATTATGGCGGCTTTATTCGATGCCGCACCGATAAGTTACCCGCAATGGCAATCCTTGTTGATAGGGCAGGGCATTGCCGTTT
>JAQTNZ010000374.1 GCA_028713595.1 Methylovulum sp.
CATCTAATGAAGCCGCCACAAAAGCCAAACGCTCACTACACGCCACACGGCCTATCTGTAAGGTATAAGCCACATCCAACAAATCAAGGTTGGCTTGCCCTAGTTGAACATAAACCAGCAAATTACGCGCGACCGCCTGCAAGCGTTCCGGGGTTTTCGCCGACAACACCAATAAGGCAATAGGGTTATCTGGACGGGACTGCCGGGCTGGGCCGATATATTCTTCCACTAGCAGATGTGCATTAGCCCCGCCAGCACCAAATGAAGAAAGACCCGCAAGGCGTGGCAGCTCTTGGCTGACACCCACACTAACACGCACCGGACGTTGCCAAGCGGCGGGCTGTTGCTGAACTGCAAACGGCGTGTCGGCAAAGTTGATATGCGGGTTTAAAATCGTGGCATGTAGCGAAGGGGCCAACTGCCGATGCTGCATTTGCAACAGCACCTTAGTCAGTCCGGCAATGCCCGCCGCACTTTCGCAATGCCCGATATTGGATTTTACCGAACCTAGCGCACAATATTGGCGGTTTTTAGGGTTGGTGGGGCTTGCGGCAAAGGCTTGGCTTAACGCCGACACTTCAATCGGATCGCCCAACACCGTGCCAGTCCCATGCGCTTCCAAATAACTGACGGCATCGGGGCTGACCCCCGCCTTTTGTAAAGTTTCGCTGATAAGCCGGGCTTGCGCCAAAGGATTGGGGACGGTATAACCGTTGGTCTTGCCACCGGCATTGACCATACTGGCCTTAATCACACCATAGATGTGGTCATGGTCGGCAATGGCTTGCGCCAAGGGCTTTAACAACACCGCCCCGACCCCTTCGCCATCGACAAAACCATCGGCATCCGCAGCAAACGGACGGCATTGGCTGCCTGCAGAAATCATGGTCATTTCACTGAGCAAGCCGTAATGCTTAGGGTCAAGGATGAGGTTGACCCCGCCGACTATCGCACACTCGCTACTGCCTGTGTACAAGCTTTCCAAAGCTAAATGGATGGCGGTCAGCGAAGAGGAACAGGCGGTATCGACGGCCAAGCTGGGCCCTTGGCAATTGAGGGTATAAGACACCCGATTAGCGACTGACCAGTGGCTGGCCTGCCCCGTGTATAAGCTGTTCATCACCCCGACAAATACGCCGATTTTCCGGCTAGGGCATAAGCTGGCGGGGGTATAGCCAGCATCTTCGATGCTCGCATAAGCGGTTTCCAAAAACAGCCGCTCCTGCGGGTCTATGCGCTCTGCATCACGCGGGGAAATTTGAAAAAACAACGGGTCAAATTTATCCACATCATCAAGAAAACCGCCCCATTTGCTGTAATGATGACCAAGCTTGCCTTTTTCCTCGGTAAAATACACCTGCCAATCCCAGCGCTCGGCAGGAATTTCGCTAATGCAGTTTTTTCCCGTGATGAGGTTATCCCAAAAAGCGTAAATATCTGCCGCTTGCGGATAGCGTCCGCTCAAACCGATGATAGCGACAGGAAAATGCCCTGGATTTGGCTGATGGCAGGGTGGTGTTGGCTGGCCTAGGCGCGGTGATTTTTTCAGCCCATAATGGCTACTTGCCATCGGCTTAACTGATACAGACGCTTGTGCGGCTGGCGGGTTTTGGCCACGCTCGGCTAATGGGATAAATGCGGCGGCTTGGGTTTTGAGCAAATGGTCGGCTAAAGCATCTAAAGTTTGCACTTCAAAAAACAAGGTGCTGGTGATACCGGTAAACTGTTTGTGCAAGGTGTTGGCAAGTTGCACGACTAAAATGGAGTCCAGGCCATAAACCTCCATCGCTTGCGCCGAATCAATCGCTTCGGCGGGTATTTTTAAGGTCGCTGCCAAAAGCTGTTTAAGATAGGCCACCGCTTGGGCGCGTAACTGCCGCTGATCGGCGGGGATGCTGTAAGCGGCTGGCTTGGGTGCTATGACTGGGGGCAATGGTGTGGCGGTTTGGGCAGTTGGAGCGGTAGCCACCAGTTGCCTGACCACGCCATCGCTTTCGGCGATAATGATCTGCTGGCCGAAATGATGCACGGCTTGGGCGGGAAAATAAGTGTTGCTAAAACCTTCCTCTTCCAATAATTCCGCCCAAGTTTGCGTGGACAAACCAGGACAACCAGGGATGCGCAACGCGCCGTCCTGATACAGCCACCAGCCTTCAAGCAGGCCAAAAGTCAAATGCGCCGCCAAGGCATTAGTGCTTAATTCATTCATTAGCAAGCAACCGCGATTGCGTAGCGCGGCTTTGGCGTTACGCACAGCCGTGCGGATGCTTTGCGTGGCATGTAACACATTGCTGGCAATCACCAAATCATAATGATCCGGCAAAATGCCCTGCCCAGCCAATGGCTTGCTGACATCAAACAAGCAAGTCTTAAGATACGGTGCAGCAGGTGCGTAATGGCTGTCGGCGTGGTGCAAAAAGGCTTTGGACACATCCGTATAGCAATATTCTTCAATATGCTGGCGCAACGGCTGTAGCCTGGCAATCAATCCGGCAGTCGTCCCTCCCGTACCCGCACCAATTTCCAAAATCCGCACCGTGGTATGGGGGTCTTGAGCCAAACGCTGACGACAATACGCCAACACGGTATCGCCCAACACAGTATTAAACATATCGGCAACAGCATTGCCTTTATAAATGCCTTCAACCAACACCATAGAGGAATTGGGGAACAGCACTTCGGTGGCTTTGCACCGGCCCGTCAAAATGTCCGGCAACGCCCGCAAACAGGTCGTGACCAAAAATAATTGGGTTTTATAATCGGCGTGATCCTGCAAACCGACCTTAACTTGCTCCCATTGCCCCCATAAGGTCGGCAAATCCAAGTCGCCCTTAATCCAATCAGGATGTGCCGCCAGCAAGCGCAGGCTTTCTGTAAACCAAGCTTGGTAAAACGGTGGCAACAATGGGTAGCGGATGTGCAACGAGGTGGCAGATGCGTCCGCCAATAGGTCTAAGGACTGCAACAGTGCAGCCAGCAATTTCAGCATCAAGGTTTCTAGCCCAGCCTTTTGCTCTGCTGGCAGTGCCGTCGCCACCACCTTAATCGGAACCTCCAGGCCAACCAAACCCGAAGGTAAAGGATCACCATAGACTGTTACCCATTCATGCGCATTCATTGCCATTGCTCCTATACAGACGGTTTTAGCGTTTTTATCAAGGCCAATTGCCGGAAATTTCCTTGCAACAGCACATCCAAAGCGTGCATCCCTTCCGCCGGTTCTATCGAAGCCAGACCGACCCGCGCCATCCGTTCCTGATACACCGCATCCATAACTATGCCGACACTGCCCCAATAACCCCAGTTAATTATTTTTACCGGACACGCCCAGCATTTTGCCAAGTAATGGGCATACGCGTCTTTAAAGGTGCTGCCCGCCGCATAATTACTTTGCCCCGGCACTTTTTCAAACACCACCGCCGAAGAAAAGAACAGCATAAAATCGAGCGATTCAGCACGAAATACTTGCGCCAAACGGACGCTGGCGGTGATTTTTGCGGATAAACTTGCCCGAAAACAGGTTTCGTCCATATTCGCCAGACTCTGATCCTGTAATACGATGGCTGAATGGATAACCCCGTGGATTTGCCCGTAGTGTGTTTTGATGGTTTGGTAAGCGCGTTGTAAATCCGGCTCATCGCTGGCATCGGCTTGAATATAATGAAGTTTAGCGTCCCCTTTCGCCAATGCGTCCAATTTGGCTTGAATGTCAGCATCTAAAGGCCGTCGGCCTATCCAGATAATCTGCGCCTGATATTGCTCCAGCATGGCGGCGCTCCACGCCGCGCCAATACCACCCGCCCCGCCTACCACC
>JAQTNZ010000375.1 GCA_028713595.1 Methylovulum sp.
CTTCAACCAGACCGTCAGTGTATAAGAACAGTTTGTCGCCCACATTCAGCGTCATTTCAATCGCCGTTTGCAGGTAATCCGAATCCAGGCTCTTACCTAAAGGCAAACCGGAAGCTTCCAGCATTTCCCATTGCGTCGCATCTTTGCGCAACAGATAGGGCAAAACGTGTCCGGCATTGGCAAACAGCAAGCGTCCGTTACGCGCATCCAAGCTCAAACAGGCCATAGTCATCAGCAATGATTGTTGGGCGGTCGCCTGCATGTTGACGTTAAGCATGTTCAGGATTTCGCCGGCACTGGTGAAACCTTCATGGATCAACGGATACACACCCGCTTTGGCCGCGCCCACCATCGTACCTGCCGCCACCCCGTGGCCGCTGACGTCGCCGATGAACAGGATGCTGTGGTGGCCGCCGACTTTGTAGTAGTCATAGTAGTCGCCACCGACCTCGCTGGAGGTGAGCAGGTTCGCCACACCGGCGATACCCGGCAAGGTAATGACAGGTTGTGGCAGAATCGAGCGTTGCAAGGTCGCCGCCAAGTTGACCTCACCTTGCAAACGGTCGGACAATTTCGCCAATTCGGCGTTGGCTTGCTTAACTTGCAGTTCCGCTTCCTTACGCTCGGTGATGTCAAGGCCGGTGGCCAAGAACATCAGCGGGTTGCCGTGGGAGTCGGTAATCAGCGTCGGGTTCCAGATAATGTTCAGCACATCACCGGTACTGATGCGCATCAAGGTTTCGATGGAATCGGCATATTGCAGTTCGCCAGCCATCATTTCGGTGAACAGCTTGCGCAACTGCGCTTGGTCATGCTCAGGGATAAATTGCTCGAAGAAGTCATGGCCTTTGATTTCTTCTTCCGACCAGCCGCTGTTCTCCTCGGCGTAATGGTTGAACAAGACGATCTGGGCGTTGGCATCCAAACCGATAATCAAGGCTTGGGTCGTGTTGATAACGTTATCCGCAAAGGCTTTTTCTTGTTGGATTTTTACGGCGGTTTCCTTTAATTTCAAAACCAAAGGTTGCAATAATAAAGTGCCCACCAGAATCAGGGTCGCCAAAGATATGCCGAACATCATGTGCTGTTTGTTGGCGGTGATGCCCAGCATCATTTCGCTTTGCCGTTGGTAAATGGTGCTGGCTTTGGCGATTTCTTCCAACAAACGCGGGGAAAGCTTATACAACAAATTGCTCAGCTCGTTGTCGTCTGCGGTCAGATGGCTTGCCGAACGTCTGTACAAGTCGCGGACAGTGGACATATAAGTATGTATCTGGCTGTCCAGTGGCTTGGGGTTGTCGAAGTAAATTTGCCGCAAATCTTGGGACAGCACGCCCGGAACGTGCACCAGCCGCTCGCCTTCACGGATATAACGGTCACCGGCACTGAGCGAGGCGTGGTTTTGATCGATTTGGGTCAGGTTTGAAATGATTTTGGCATCAATGCGCCGAATATCGTTAGGGTCGGTCAGATAAGTTTTCTCAACCAGCAACAAGTTAATGTCACCTATCAGCTGCCCTTGTTCGGTACTCATCTTGACGATACGCGCATTACCTTCTTGGCTGCGGATATCGGTGATAAGAACCATATAAGTGACGGTGGACACGGCCCCGAGCACCAATAAAACGGTTGCGTATTGGTCGGCAATGCGGCCAATAAATCGTCGAAATAGCTCTTGCATCGCGACTTACTCCTCTATTTTTATGTTAATTATTCTTATTATGATATGTCATACCCTGCCTTCGCCGGTTTTTAGCCCCCCCTGTTGACCAAGGCGTTTAGCACCCATTTAAAGACAGTTTTAAACGTGCTTAGTTTACACCTTATCTCAGGCTAAGCGTTAGAAAAAGTCAGGGAAAATGCTGTCCAGTAGTTGAAAATACTGGCTATGCGGCCAATGGCTAGCTCCTACCCTACGAAGGCAACAGGTATTGGCTCGATAGCAATAGCGGAAAGGATATTTTTTCAGGGCAGACAGGCTAGCGCCGCCGCAGTAATAGGCTTACTACGACAACTAGAGAGGGGGGATATCGCTTGAATGGGCCACATAATGGCCGCCCTAACAAAGGCTAGGGTTTAGTTAAGGTCAACTTAACAGCCAAGACCTGACTTTCACGGATTCTTTGCCACTAACCGTGATGCTGGCATTTTTGGCGGCCTCCTTGGCAAGATGGATGACTGCGCCTTTTTTGAAATCATTTTCAATAGGCTCCAGTTCGACAACATAATTTTTGTTAATAATTAACTTATTGCCCGCTTCGGTTTCAACTTCAAAAAATTGCATGGTTTTTCCTGTAGGGTTACGTAGGATGTTAAAAAAGAGTGACAAGCCTATTTACCAAAAGTGCATCCTCAGGGCATAAAAGCCTCGCGCCAAAGCCGGTGTAAATGGCTTTGTAGTCAAGCGGACGCGGCCTGCTTGGCTAACACTTCAACGGTAACACCTAGCCGTTTGGGGATGCCAGCACCTGCCGATAACGGATAATCCCTGACATCCCCCGTTTTCTGATAACCACGCCGCTCATAAAAGGCAATCAGCTCATTTCTTGCCGACAGCACAACCATACTGAAAGTTTTGGTATCCCAATGGCTGCGGGCGTAATTTTCCGCATGGGCCAGCAATTGTTTGCCAACTCCCGCCCCTTGTTGTACAGGATCGACCGCCAACAGACCAATACGGCAATCATCAGCGTTTTTTTCGATATGTATACAAGCGGCGACCGCCAAGCCTTGCAGACCGATGAAAACAATGGAGTCGGGCAACGCCATCAAGCCATTGACTTGCTTGGCATCGGTCCGGCTTCCTGAAATCAGCTCGGCCTCATGCGTCCAGCCACCGCCAGCGGCTGTCGGGCGATAGGCATGGTTGACCAGTTGCACGATGGCCGCCACTTCCGCTGGGCTGGCTGGCAAAACCCTGACACGTTCGCTACACATTAAGCTATATTTGACTGGGTTGGCCGCTTTATTCGCTAAAGCGTTCAATCATCTTTTCCACCTGCTCGGCAAATTCCTCAAGATTGCCTTTGCTCACCGTTGCCACCGGAATCACTAGCGCGGTGGTCATATCAAGATAAAAGTACACATAGCCTTTGCCATACTCCACACGCAACAACTCGTCCCACCCCATTTTATTTTTGCCGGTGGGGGATTTTTCAAACAAATACTTGGGGTTGGCAGGGTCTATAGCCAAGCTGTACTTGCCGAACATGTCATTTTTTTCTTTCGGGGTATAGCTTTTTAAAATTTGCCGATGCAAATCCAGCATCATGATCTTAGGTGACAGCAACGCCCATAGCAAGGCGATGACCAGCACATAAGCGGTTGTTTGCACATCGTTGTAGTAAAAATAATAAAAAAAACCTATCAAGAAAATCACCCCAGGCACAACGATGCGGTTCTTTTTGATGTTGTGTTGGATCTCGGCATTTTTGGCGAACTGCAATTCGTTAAAATGGATAAGGTCTTGTTCGCGGAATTCGTATTCAATTTCAAGCATATTGTTATTGTTGTAGTTGTTATTATTAAAAGAGGCTTAGTGCATTTTTATTTTGATATAAACGCTGCGTCTAAAGGCGTTGGAAAGCGTCAGCATGGCGGTGCGGAAATAGCCGTGGATGGCGATCTGGTGCATTTTATACAATGACAAGTAGACGATTTTGGCGATAAAACCACCGACACTGACCGAACCCATCAAGTTGCCCATCAAATTGCCGACCGTGGTGTATTTGCCCAGCGACACTAGCGAACCATAATCATAATAAACGAATTCCACCAAATTGCCGCCTTTCAGACGGTTGATGAT
>JAQTNZ010000376.1 GCA_028713595.1 Methylovulum sp.
CGCATCCTTGAACTACTGGAAGTCGAACTGACACCCAAGGCGGCGGTATAAACGGCGTTGCTTACACCCATTCCCACCTTAGTAAAAATTTTAATGCCGCTAATACAAACACATTGCCACGCCCACACTTGCCCAAGGCCGCCGCACCCCCTATCATGTACGGCATAACACCCACCGCCCCTTTTTAACCCCATCCTTGCCTCGGAGAAATAGGTCTTGAATACCGTACAAGATATAACCAGCCCCATGACCGCCTCGGAACGCTATGCAACGCTATCGCTGGCGGGCATTTATGCCCTACGGATGCTGGGCTTGTTTATGATTTTACCCGTGCTGTCCTTATTCGCCCAACAACTGGAAGGTGCCACCCCCGCCTTGATTGGCTTGGCAATGGGCATTTATGGCCTCCCGCAAGTCTTGCTACAAATCCCCTTCGGCCTCCTGTCCGACCGCTTCGGACGCAAAAAAGTGATTATTTTTGGCCTAGTGTTGTTTTTGATCGGCAGCGTCATTGCCGGTCTCTCCACCAGCATCTACGGCGTATTACTAGGCCGCGCCTTCCAAGGGGCGGGAGCCATCTCCTCGGCGGTCATGGCCTTAGTCGCCGACTTGACCCAAGAAGTCCACCGCACCAAAGCGATGGCCACCATCGGCATCAGCATCGGCCTGTCATTTGGGGTCGGCATCGTCGCAGGCCCCATCGTTTCCGGTTTTGGTGGCGTTCAGGCCGTCTTCTGGACAACCGCCGCCCTGACCCTACTGGCAATAGCCACCCTGATCTGGCTAGTTCCCAACCCCAGCCGCTTAAAACTGCACCGCGATGCCGAATTTGTTCCCGCGCAAATGTTTGACGCGCTGAAAAATCCCGACTTGTTACGCCTAGACTACGGGATATTTATCCTCCATTTAATCCTAATGGCGATTTTTGTCGTCGTTCCCACCGACATGCGCAGCGCCGGTCTACCCGTAGGCCGCGAATGGCTGGTCTATCTGCCCGTGTTCGTGTTATCAATGGGGCTGGTCGTGCCGTTTATCATCTTGGCGGAAAAAAAGCGCAAAATGAAAGCCGTGTTTATCGGCGCCATTGCCGTCATCCTGCTGGCCGAACTGGGCCTATCGCAAACGGCGGGCAACCTCTACGCCATTATCGCCTGCCTAGGCGTGTTTTTCTGCGGCTTTAACTTACTGGAAGCCACCTTACCCTCACTGGTGTCAAAAACCGCCCCAGCGGACTTAAAAGGCACGGCAATGGGTGCCTATTCCAGTTGCCAATTTATGGGTTTGTTTATGGGCGGCCTGCTCGGCGGCTGGTTTAAAGGCACCTACGGTGAAACCGCCGTCTTTTTGTTCTGCGCCGCCGCCGCCCTTAGCTGGCTACTGGTCGCCCTGCGCATGACCCCGCCGCGTTATCTTGCCAATATGCTCATTTCATTGGTTAACCTAAGCGAAAGCCAAGCCAACCAACTCGGCGATAACATGCTCACCATCAAAGGCGTGGCCGAAGTCACCTTAAACTTCCATGACGGCGTGGCCTACCTGAAAGTGGATAGCCAACAATTGGACAAAGCGGAATTACAGGATTTGTTAGCACGTTATGGTGCTTGACAGGGAATGATTAATTAACCCACGCAACAAATGCAGGAATTTTGGCTATGACCACCGTTACCGAAGAGATACCCATGATTTAGCCGCATTGCCTATAGAAATGCAAGAAGAAACCCTTGATTTTATCCAGTTTCTTAAGGCTAGGATGGCAAAAAATAATGCCCTGAAAGCAGAAACCAACGGCTCCGCGCTTGCCGACCTATTGGATAAGGCCGCCAGAAAAAACTTGTTTATGGGGATTGATGATCCGGCGGCATGGCAACGTGAAATTCGCCAAGGCCATTAAATAGACCATAGGTGCGGATAGTCCACACCTACAGCATCTTGGTTCCCGCTAACGCAAAGCCTTAACGGGCTACTTCCTTACTTAGCCTTTTTCCCAGCCGGGGCCGCTGGCACTGCCGCGCTGCTGCCTAACTGAATGTCGGCTTTGTTTTTTTCGATGGTTTTCTCGCCTATCCCCGTGACATTAGACAGTTCTTCAATGGTCTTAAACGGGCCTTTTTCCGTCCGGTATTTCACAATCGCTTCGGCTTTTTTTAGGCCAATGCCTTTTAAGGCATCGGCAATGGTTTGGGCATCGGCGGCATTGATATTGACCGGAGCGGCTAACACCGACCCCGTAAACGACAGTAAGCCCAGCCAAAACAACAGTGTCAACTTTTTCATAGAGTCCTCTTAAGCGAAATAAATAGGGTTAGGATTAAGGCCAAACAGCGTTGGCTACTATCCGATAAAAAAGTGTAGTTGTAAACTGTAATAATACAACTTACTTGCTGGTAAGCCGATATACCTTATATTCGGCCCGCGTTGGCTGTTCGGGTGCTGCTGAGTTGTCCTCAAACACCGATTCCACATACGCTAAGGTTATGGCAAATTCTGCCGAATAGAGGGTATTGATTTCCGTGTCTATCCCCATCGCTGCGCTTAAATCCGCAGTGTCCGCCGCGTCTTCGATGGTCAGCAAAAAAACCTGGACAATCTTCGGCATCAGCCGCTGCAAATGCGCCACATACAGGCCACGGATAGCTTCCGGTAACGCCGTCAGTGCCGCCCGATCATAAACCGTATCGAACAGCCCCACGTCCGCTGGGGTCAAGGCGAAATAATCCCCACATAAAATACTGAGTTTGCCAGAACGCCATAAGACAAATTTCCCGACCCGCCGCTTGACGGCTTTTAAACCGTTTTCCCGAAAAAAAGCCCGCACCGCCACGGTGCTTAACTCAACTCCAATCACCTCATGGCCTTGTTGGGCCAACCAGATCATATCCAAACTCTTGCCGCACAGCGGCACAAACACCCGACTACCATACGCCAATTCTAAAGTAGGCCAGAACCTGCATAGCTGTGGGTTGACGACAGACTGATGGAATTCCGTGCGCCGCTCCCGCCAGCATTGCAGCCACAGGTGATTATCGGGGCTACCTTGGACAGGGTGGGGGGTGGCGGCAAAGGCGGATGAGGGCATGTGGTTTTTGCTCAAATAGAAGGTGCAGCAGATTAAAGTTTTAGGAGGGCATAAAACTTTGCGGAGGGAAAGGCTGTAAACGGTGATGCTGTTGGGGGTTGGTAAATGGAGCCGCTGTAAAGGTACGGCGTACCCTCGTACAAATGGCGGAGGTTGGTATCACGGCAGGCGGCTTTCGCCCCAGCGAAAACCCATTTCGGTCGCCAGTTGGAAAACAAGGTTTTTCAATGCGTTATTTATTGAGCGGCTTTCTTGCAGCTTTGCCATCGGCCTGAATTTGCTTAAATCATCCCCAGCCTACACTGACCTGTGTAACTTCGGGGTGCTGAGGGAGTAAAATCTGTCCGATGTATTGATAAACATAAAAACTTCACCGTACATATTTGGGCTTTAAAAGCGCGGGAGCCAGATAGGGAAGAGAGTCCATTTATTTAAGGGGCACTAACAACTTAAGCGCATATACGTCTAATAATGTTTCGCGTTTGGAACAGCCGACATCAGTTCCGCAGCTTGCCACGCCAAATAATCACCATAACGGGGTAGGCCAGCAACCATGAACGCCGTTCTATTAAACTTATCCAAACCTACCCATAGGTAGTTTTAGCGTTAATTTCCTGCTTCACTGCGGCTGGTTTCGTTCTAGCCTTTCGGTTAGAGCCAGAGCCTTCCGCTCCACAGGCTGACACCGTGGAACTCACGGCGTAGTTGGCGAGGT
>JAQTNZ010000377.1 GCA_028713595.1 Methylovulum sp.
ACGCACGGCCTTGGCGACCACCTGATAAGCCTCAAGCAACACTTGGGCATTGTCATGAACGCGTGGGATAAGTTTATTGCCTTGTTTTTGGCCGCTGATTTTCTGCGCCTGCGCCAAACTGATTGCGTGTTGTTCCAGCCGCTCGGTGCTGAACAATTCAAAGCGGATGGGTTCTTCGCCGCCTGGGTGGAGGACTCTGGCACGCGGTTTTTGTTGTAGGCGCTTCATCATAAATTTGCTGTTGGGGTTTTAAGTGTGGCGGGTACTCAACGTTTGTTGCGGGTTCCCCCGGATTATGCTTACCTGCCATACCCACGGGATATAAAGGAGGCCGTAGGAACCCAAATCCCTGAGCCTTTCGGGTTTTAGGCCGTTGGAAATGGCGGTCTACCAATCCGATGCGGCTAAATTCGGCCTAAAACGATCAAGGCCAGGACAATGATAAGGACTAGCCCCAAACTGCCGCTGGGCGCATAGCCCCAGTTACGGCTGTGCGGCCAGGTAGGGATTACGCCGATAAGCATAAGGATAATGATGATTAGTAAAATGGTGCCAAGTGACATGGTGATGCTCCTAATGTGGGGGAGATAGGTGGCAAGGCCATTCTGAGCCGAATGTATCGCTACGAATAGCTTAAGCCGCCGTTTTGTGTGTTGAATCAAACTAAGGTGATTGGCATCAAGCCTAAAATGCCTCGGACGATCAGATATACCGCCACGAAATAGTTTAGGAATCTGGGGATTATCAAAATGAGTATGCCTATCACCAAAGCCAACAAGGGTTCGATTGCCAGGGTCATAAGATCCGCCTTAAGTAAAAAATAGCGTTATTTGAATTTTGCGGTGGCGGAGTTAAGGCCTAGCCTAAGATCATCCCAAACTTTATCGGCGGTTTCTTTAACCTTTATCCAAGCCTCATCACTGGCATCTTCCAGTTCCCTCATCTTAAGCGTCGCCGCTTGCTGATGGCCTCGTAGCGAATTCAGTTCTTGAGTATATTTAAGTTTCGCCATGTCGGCTGACTGCTCGGTTTTGGCGGTCAGCAGGTCAATCTGCGTCCCCCATGCTTTTAATTCCGCCGCCATGCTACCTATGGATTCGTTTTTAGTTTTCATAAGTTTTTACCGTTAGTAATGGCTGTTGCTTGATAGCCCCCCGTCAACCCGAAACCTGTAGCGTTGATAATGGCAAATGTTTAGTCCCACATTGAAATGGAGGCCCGTGTTTTTAAGGTGGTTGTGTGGGGGGGAGGGCAGGGCTATGTCTGCCATTCAGCTACGGTAAAGGAGCTTAATGGTAAGCTGCCATTGTGTCGGTACGGTAGCGAACACAACGGGTTTCTGGTCAGCACGGCCTTTTTGCCTATGTGCGTTAACGGACGGACAGGACGGGGTTTGAGCGATAAACTTAAGCCGACAGTGGCAATGTGACCTAAGGGCTACTGTCTAACCGCAAGAACGGCCAGGTAACTGGCCGCCCCAACTAAACCGGCCATAACGCACCGGAAACCCAATATGGAAGATGAAATCATGAAAAACATACAAGCCACTATAAAAACTACCGTCATTGTCGCTATCTTTATCAGCCTGACGGGTTGTGCCGGCATGTCCAGGCAAGGGCAGGGCACGTTGCTGGGTGCAGGCGCGGGCGCTCTTGGCGGTGCCGCCCTTACTGGTGGCAGCGCGGTGGGGACACTTGGCGGCGCTGCGGTGGGCGGGCTCATCGGTAATGTCGTCACCCAACCTAGGGGAAGAGGCCGCTACAGAAGATAAACGGACGTTAAAGACAAAAAGGGATTGCATTTTTCTAAAAAGTTAGCCTAATCCAGATAAGCTGTACTATTATGGACAGCATTTTCAATGCCCTTTCTACCTATGATGCCTCCCTTGCCCTTCAGCATCAATACTCGGCACCGTACCAGAAACCGCCTAATTGCGGCGTGTTGCTGTATGGTTCTGGTAGGGGCTGGCGTTTGGTGGAACCGCGCCTTTATAATGCAGGAAGCGTTATTGCGCTTGCTTGCCCGGACACCTTTGTTAGCGCCCAAACTGTCGGGTTTGCAGTTTGGCTTTAGCCAAGCCAATTTGGCGGAAATGACCTGGAGCCTTGAAACGGGAACGGGCTTGTTATCTGCCAAATTGGCGGATGTCACCATAACTTATGATCTTAGTGTCCCGAAAGTGTCGGCAATACATATTCGTCAAGCACAGCTTACTTTGGCTTACCATGCCCATAACAACGCTACCGTTAAAAGCGCCACAGCCTTCGGTACACTGGCTTATCCGTTGGAGCATTTAAACATTGATAGCTTGGATGTAACCGCTGTTACCGAATGGGGTTTAAGCCATATTATAGGACGGGCGGAAATCAACCGGACAAATACGGATTTGCTCCAAGCCAGCTTTGAGATGGCCGACAAATCCTTAACCGTTAGCCTCAGCCCAGGTTTTCGCACCGCCCAGGTGCTGGGTAAACAACAGGCGGGCACACAGGTTTTTGCATTGGATATTGAGCATCTGGACCAAACCGATAAGCAAGTTCGTTTACGCGGCGATCTGGGTGCATTAGGGCAATGGTTAACTGCCAGTCCCTTGATCCCTGAAAAAGCCAGGACAAAAATGGCGGCCTTGGGTAAGGCTTGGTTAACGCCTGAATTGGCATTGTCGCAAGTGATGGCGAATATCCAAACGGCTGACAACTTTGCCAGCTCGCAAGGACAAATAATGCTGACCCGTGACAGCCGTTATCTTGCCAAGACTGACTGGGCAATGGCGACATCGGGTGTCGTCAAGGCCACTGCACATCTGGATATGAGTGCCACAGCCATGCTCGGCCTTATCCAGCCGTGGCAACCTGAAATGACGCACGGATGGCAACTGACCAGCGGCCAAGTGCAAGGCACGGCACAGTTACGTTGGCAAGCGCGGCGGCCTGTTTCCGGCGAGGCGCATGTCACGGCCTTCGACTTGGCGGTGGCGGCGGGACAGATTGCCGTTAAACAAGCGACAATCACGCTGGATGTGGCGGATCTTGGCCGCCAAGCGGTGGCGGTTGCTGTGAGTATGCCCGCCCTTGAATTCGGTAAAAAAACAACGGTGCGCGACCTGCATCTTAAGGCCGACTACCAAGACGGCAAATTGGCGGTAAGCCGGGGCATAGGGACACTGTTTGGCGGCCAACTGGCTGTGTTGCCTGCAACCTTTGACCTTAAGCAACGCCCCATTTTGTTGACGCTACAAGTGCATGGTGTTGATCTGGCGCAACTTCTGGCTACCCTCAATGCCGATAGCCTGTCGGGTAGCGGTGCTGTCAATGGTGAACTGCCCTTGAGCATTTCCGCCACCGCCATTGAATTGCTGGACGGCACCCTGACCGGCACCCGCCCAGGGGTATTACGCTATCAAGGCCCGGTTGCCGATAATGAGAACTTGGCCTTTAGGGCATTACGCAATTTGCAGTACCACACCTTGCAGGCCAAGGTAGATTACCATCCTAATGGTGACTATCATTTGGGCCTACGTTTGGAAGGCAACAACCCTGAAGTGTTGTCAGGGCATCCGCTCGCCTTTAACCTTAATGTCAGCGGACAGTTACCCGAACTGCTACAAAGGGGTATTATGGCCGGAGATTTTGAGCGGGCCGTCTTTAAAGCCGCCAAAAGCCAAGCGGTTCCCAAACAACCAGTTACCCCCACCCTTGGGGATCACCAACCTAAGCCGCAGTCAGCGGAACGGAGACAGCAATGAAATGGACGACTGCAAAGCGTGTGCTTATTTTGTCGGGTGCGTG
>JAQTNZ010000378.1 GCA_028713595.1 Methylovulum sp.
GCATTGATGAAGAACTGTTTGATGTCATTTCCGGTTTTGAAGCCCTAGCCAAAAAAAGTGGTTAGGGTGCTGTGACAGCAACGTGTAAAATCTGTTGCCGATAGCCTAAAACCTATTATGATAAGGGTATTGGGAAACCCAAGACCACAGGAACAAAATAATGCCCGATGACATTTTGATCCCGACTATGTACGCAGATGCCGCTTGCAAAGCCATCTACAGCCAACTGCTTACCACTATTAGGGCTAATGAGGCCGGTATCTTTGATAACACTGACAGCGAATTTTTACATGATTTTCGCGTTGCGGTACGCAAGACCCGCGCAGGTCTAGGCCAACTTAAAGGCGTGTTGCCCGACAGTATTAGCCTACGTTACGCCACATTCTTCGCTTGGCTAGGACAAGCCACCAGCCCTTGCCGTGACGTGGACGTTTATCTGCTCAATTTTGACCGCTATAAAGAAGCGCTACCAGCGGCTATCCGCGAAGACCTTAACCCTTTACGCGATTTTCTGCTGCACAAACAGCAGCGCAACTATCAAGAACTGACGGAAAAATTACGCTCCAGCCATTATGCCCTGAACATGTCGGACTGGGAGCAGTATCTGCAACGGCCCGCCGCCAAACCATTGCCCGCGACCCAAGCCAACGCCCATCGCACGGTTAAGCAATTGGCCGACCTTAATCTTAGGAAACTATGTCGGCGGGCCTTACAAGAGGGCGATGCGATAACCGGATTAAGTAGCGGCGACACTTTCCATGAGTTAAGGAAAACCTGTAAAAAACTCCGCTACTTAATAGAGTTTTTTCAAACCTTTTATCCTAAACCCGCGCTTAAAGAATTGCTCAACACCTTGAAAGGGTTGCAAGACGTATTAGGAACCCTGCAAGACTGCCAAGTCCATACCGCCTACCTTAAACAATTCCGTAAACAAATGTCGTCACGCTTGCCCGCCCCAACCCGTTTGGCGGCGGAAGCCTTGCAGCAAATCTTAACCGACATCAGCAATCAGGCCCGGCAAGCGTTTGCGGCAAAATTTGCCGATTTCAAACAAGGCAATGCGCCGGCGTTGTTTCGCAAAAACCATCCCAGTTAACGGCTTTAATGCCCAAGCTCCAGCATCCCCGCCTTAATGATAAACGCTTCAATATCCCCCAGCCCCGTGCCCGTTTTCAAGTTACTGAACACAAACGGGCGTTCGCCGCGCATTTTTTTGGCATCCCTGTCCATCACTTCCAAGGACGCGCCGACATAAGGGGCCAAGTCGATTTTATTAATCACCAACAAATCCGAGCGGGTGATACCGGGGCCGCCTTTGCGGGGTATTTTATCGCCTGCCGAAACATCAATCACATAAATGGTCAGGTCGGCAAGTTCCGGGCTGAATGTCGCGCTGAGGTTGTCGCCGCCGCTTTCGACCATGATAAAGTCGAGGTTGTCCCAGCGTTCGCACAGCTCGTCAACGGCGGCGAGATTCATTGACGCATCCTCGCGGATGGCGGTATGCGGGCAACCGCCAGTTTCCACGCCTAAAATACGCTCTTCCGGCAAGGCTTGGCTACGGATTAAAAATTGTTGGTCTTCACGGGTGTAAATGTCGTTAGTGACCACGGCGATTTCAAATTGGTCACGCATCCGTTTACATAAGGCATCAACCAAAGCGGTTTTGCCGGAACCGACCGGGCCGCCTATGCCCACTCTTAAGACAGGTTTATCGTTCATAGTCTCTCTCAGGATCGAAATAATCGGGAATATTGGCCTTCATGGCGGCTACTCGCCAATGCCAAGCCGAAGGCACTGCCGCCGATGTCGTCATCGGCTATTAAGGCCGCGCAATCGACTTGCGCGGGTATCTGTGCCGCCAACGCCTGCAACAATTGCTGCCCGGCGACTTGCCCTAGCGGCACCAGCTTGACCGCACACAGGACTTGGTTTTCCAGCCAGCTCCAGACATAGCCAATGGCGGCAGGGCGCGGGTCTATATCCCAACGTACCGCCGCCAAACTGTAGGCCGTCGCCAGCGTGGCTTGAGGGTGGCGTTGCCAAACAGCGGCGGCGGCCACGTCCAGTGTCACCAATAGCTTGGCTAACGCTTGCCCGGTCTGCCGATCCTCGGCGCGTAATTCGGCGGTTTCACGCCAAGCGGTCAGAGTTTGGCTCCAATGGCTTACTTGTGTAGGGTCTTCATACCGCCAAGCCTCGATAAGCCTGAGCAAAATCGGCACATCAACCCGCGTGATGCTGGTGTGCAAAATACCGCCTATCCACTCGCGGGCGGCTTCGGCAGTGCTGACCCAGCCATCGTCCACCGCCCGCTCCAAGCCTTGCGAATAGCTGTACATACCAATCGGCAAGCCGGGGCTGACCAATTGCAACAACCGCACTAAGGCCAGATCAGTGCCCATGGCTCTTATACGCCCCCGCTTCGGGTTCAAAAGGCAGGGTTGCGTGTGTCACCGCCACACCCAAACCTTCAACCATCGCATCAAGGACGTGGTCGCTCAGAAACCGCAACTCCCCTGGCATGATTTGCAGGGCGATATGGCGGTTGCCCAAATGGTAACAAATCCGCGCAAACAGCAAGGTGTCGTCAGTGCGGACAATCGACAAGGTTTCCGGTGCGGCTTTTATCATCACCCTAAATTTTTCGTTACCCGTCAGCACTACCCCAGAGCGCAAATACTGTCCGCGCTGTAAAAACAAGCCGACTTTTACGCCGCCATCGGTACAGGCCGGCAAGCGGCTTTTTTGGCGTGATTCAAACGGCAAGGTCAAAATGTCGTCGGCTGGGGTGTCGGTGAGGGCTAGTTCGGTTAGTTTTAGCATAGCAAGTTAGTGAAAGGCCGGGTATTTTTCCAGCGGTAAGTTTGAAAATCACGCCGATCGGTACTCAAAATTTGCCCATGCCCTAAATATTCCGCCAACAAAACCAATGACGCATCAGCCAAATCCATTGGTAAATCGGCATATTGCCGCATTAGTGACACTATGCGGCCTTTGTCTTGGGCAGGTATTTCAAATACATCAAAAGCACCGAGTTGATACAGGGTGACAAATTTAAGCTGTGCCGCACTACCTTGCCGTTTCAGCAGCAAATGGCACACTTCGGTCATTACCAGATAAGTCGAAACCAATCTTTCACGGCTGGTTTTGGCAAAGTTATCAGCCTGTTGATGATGCTTGTCGTTTTTATCGCCCAACGCCAGCCAAAAGCCAGTGTCGGCGATAATCATACTTTGTCGCTCCAATCCAAGTAGCTTTTATAATTTTCCGATAGAGTGCCATCACCTTCCATACAGCCAATAAAACCGGATTGCTGCATCAGTTGATAGGTGCCCTGCCCTTCTTCTGTTACGCCCACATTTTTTACAAACAGCTCGTCAATCGCCAAGGCAATTAACTCGGCACTTTCTTTTTGCAATGATTTTTCCAAAGCCTGTAACTTTGCCCAATGCTGGCTATCCAATTCTGTGATAATTTGCATAAGTTAACCTCTTGCTATCAAAAATGCCATTCACCATCAACCTATTTACTGAACTTCAAATAGGCGATTCCTCTTCCATCAATAACTTATAAGCATCTTTAATATTCTCCTCCAATTCTTGCAAGGTTTCGCCTTGGCTAAATACGCCAGGCACTTCCTTAAATGTGAATTAAGAGCTAAATAGAAGCCAAGGCATGTATGGCGTTAAACTATTGGGGAAGACATCACCCAACCCCAACAGCGGAGTGCCCCATGCCCTGGCAAGAACGATTAATAACAATTT
>JAQTNZ010000379.1:0-2747 GCA_028713595.1 Methylovulum sp.
ATTGTCTTTAGAGGCAAACACATCGCAGGTTTCCAAGGCTTTTAGCATCAGTTTACGCCCGCTTTCAAACGAATAATGGCGGTCGGCAAATTCCTGTGCGGCTAGGGAGGTTTTTTCCCACGCGCCCTGGTTGGTATACAGTTCGGTGACGGCATCCGCCCACTCTTGTGCCGTTTCGGCAATCATCACTTCCAAGCCATGCCGCAAGGGCGTGCCTTCGGCGGCGATGAGGCTTAGCACTGACGGCGTGCCATGCGCCAGCGCGTCAATGACTTTGCCCTTAATGCCCGCGCCCGTCAACAAGGGCGCGACGAATACCCTACAGGTGTCATAAATGTCGGCGACATTTTCAATATAGCCTTCAACAATGACATCATCACAGGCCAGTTTTTCCAACTCCGGCGGGACGTTGCTGCCGTAAATGCGAAACTTGGCTTCGGGGAGTTGGTAACGCAAAATCGGCATGACCTGGCTGATGAAAAACAATACCGCCGCCTTATTGGGCGGATGGCCGAACCCCCCTAAGAAGGCGATGTCTTGGCGGCCAATAAAGCCCGGGACATTATCTTTTATGTCCACCACCCAAGGGCAGGTGACAATTTTGGTGCTGTTAAGGTTGTGCGACAAAACCACCGCGTGTTCGATGGGGTTATACGACAGGACGACATCGACTTGCCGCATGATTGACAGCTCTTCTTCCCGGATCATACAAGCCTTATTGATCTGCTCCAGGTCATTATGCTCAATGCCTTCGCGCAATTCGCGCAAAAAATGCAGGTCGGCATTGCAAAACAGCACCTTGGCATCGGGGGCGTATTGGCGTACCCAATGCAGGTGGTTTTTGGCGACATAATAACGGGTGATATACACCACATCAAATTCGCTGCCGCGCTTTTCCATAAACGCTTGCATGCTGTATTCAAACGGCGCATACAGGACTTCAATGCCCAGCCGTTGCAACAGCTCGGTATACGCGCCCATATAGGCAAAGTTTTCGGGGACGAAGGTGACTTTGAAACCCAGGGACTGCAACAGGCGCATTTCTTGGATGGCCGCGTAGCTGCCCGCGTCAATGTCGGGCCGTGGGGTCTGGTAATCAATCACCAGGGCGCGGTAATTGATGCCCCGGTCTTTGTTCAAATCGACCTGCTTGCCTTCTTCGCCATTGAAGCGGCAGCTATGAATCCATTTTTGCTTAAATTTAGGGCGGTTGATTTCTTGGTAACGTTTAGTGCCCGAGGTGACGCTGGTGCCGCTGCTGATGCCCTCAAAATGGTAGACCACCGATAACGGCACAAACAAGGTCTTATAACCTGCCGCCCGCACCTTAAACGCCAAATCGGTGTCCTCAAAATACGCCGGGCAATACTCTTCGCTAAAGCCGCCGATTTGCCGCCATAAGGCGGTGGTCAACATGATCGCCGCACCGGACAAATAATCGGCCTGACGGGTATAGCTAAAACGCGGCTCGTGCGGGTTGCCGCCACGGCCATAATTCCACGGATTGCCGCTGCTCCAGACAATGCCGCCCGCTTCCTGCAATTTGCCATCGGGGTACAGCAGTTTAGAACCGGCCAAGCCAACGTTGTCGAATTGTTCAAACGTGAAAATAAGCTCGTCCAGCCAATGCACGGTGGGTTCGGTGTCATTGTTGAGCATCACGATATAGCGGCCTTTGGCGGCGGTTGCGCCACGGTTGCAGCTACGGATAAAGCCTTGTGAGGTTTCATTGCGCAAATAGTGGATGCCATCGACATAATCTAAAATGTCCAAGGTGTCATCACTGGAACCGTCATCGACCAAAATCACCTCGAAACTGGCCTTGTTATAGGCAAACAGCAACGCCACCAAGCAATAATAAGTGACCGGAAACTTGTTGTGGACGGGCACGACGATGCTGGCATCGGGGTTGTCAACAACCGGAAAGCTCAAGGGAGCAAACGTGCGGATTTTGTCAAACCCCGCCACCAATTGCTCATGCAGCCGCCCTAAATGGGTGATACGCCCCATCAGCGCCGCCAGTTCTTCGCCTTCTTGGCTACGCGCCGCCTCCGATAAGGCCAGCAGCGAAGCCCGCATCGACTCATAACGGTAGGCGGCGGCGGGCGAGAGTTTGGCGGGCAGGGGTTTGGCGGCATATTTTTGCAGCACATCCCACGGTGTCAATTGGCAAGGGGTGATCTCTGCCAGCACCCCGATCAATTTTCCCGAAGGGCGGGCCTTGACTTCCAGCAGGTGGGGGCGGCCATCCAACAAATGGATGGGCAAGCTGATGGTAAAGCCGAAGGTTTGCGCGTTTTCATCGGCTTTGGCAGAAGTCGTGTCAACGACAAACAGGCCATCGACATAGAGCTCGACGCGCATATCCGCTTGCGAAATCCAGCCGATGACACGCGAACCTTCAAGCTGTTCCAGCTTGCCGTGGACATCGGTTTCATAAACAAAGGTTTTCGGCGATCCTTGGGCGGGCAGGCCGCTATTGCGGTCAATCAGGGTGATGGCGTGTTCGTCACCGTCATAAACCGTTTCGGGAAGCTGGAATTCGATATAAGCCAGTTGGCTGTGGTCGCATTTGCGCAGGGTTTGCCAACCTTCGTCAGTAATCAGCGATTTTGCCCATTTTAAGGGGGTTTTATCATCAGCGGCCAGCAAGGTGAAAGCAGGTTGGGTAAAAAACAGGAAGCTGTCCTTATCTTTGGATTTTGCCGGGAATTTTCTGACCAGGATACGGACAAAGGCCGCTTTTT
>JAQTNZ010000379.1:2757-3752 GCA_028713595.1 Methylovulum sp.
GGGAATCTATGACATTAATGTAATCGTCCAAAGAACTGCCGCCGAGCTTGCCTTCAGGCACTTGGGTTTCGTGGCGGCTGAGTATCTTGTAGTTTGGGTCGTACACTTCGACGATATAGGTCGCCGCGCAACGGTGCAGGCCAAAATGCCCGTTCAACTGATAATGCTCATTGGGACTTACCGGCATAAATTCACCGATCACCGGATCAACGTAAATCAGATCCACGCTATTTTCAATACCCGCGCTTTGGTAAATATGCAGGGTATGTCCATTATAAAGCGACCATTTTTCATTGAGGTCAACACCTAAACTGCCGTGGTTGGCTTGCGCAGGGTCAATAATCCAGTAAGCGGGTTTGACCTCCAAGCCAGCATCACAGATTTGGTTGATATGCAGCAATAATGGCTGGCCTTTGGCTTCGGGCGCGTCCGCCGCATCCAGCGACTTGATGAATTCGTTGTCAACCAACAAATCAACGCCACCGCCTTCCTTAACCAGTTTCTTCTGCACCACGGCAGAATTTAAAAAGCCATCACATGATAAAAACAGACTTCTTATTTTAGGATCACTTATGCTCATTACTTACCTTACGCCCATTATGTATTAAAAAAACAATCATTTTCTGCAAAAACAGATAACCGTTAATGCTATGGCCCACCATCCGCTTCTTATATCAGCAGCCTTAGAGCTTCGTTTTATCGGCAAGCCTGGTTTGTTTCATGCCATACAAAGACGCTATAGGGCCTTCTTTACGAAATGCTAGAAAAGATAAGCGGACACGGGTTTATAAAGGTTGGAAAGCCATATCATAACCCAATGGCTTGTTGGCGACAAAACGTAGTTGAAAGGCGGTTTAGTTACCTAGAAGTTACGCATTGACGACAGGCTGAAATTCTGGGTTGAGATGCGCCATGGTCGGCATCAACGTGCCGATGAAGCCCGCAACGACTTCATTGAACAGGTTGCGTTGGACGCTATAACAGTTGTCTATCAA
>JAQTNZ010000380.1 GCA_028713595.1 Methylovulum sp.
GTTCAGGCAGAACCACAGCCAACCGAACCGCCTCCCCAACCGCTGTTTGCCAAGTTTATAAAGGGCTTTAATCTGGGCAAACCCAAAGCCCCGGAAGAAGAACCCGTCAGCGGGCCAACGCCGCCCGTTTTGGAAGTACAGGCGGAACCTGTCAGCAAACCGCAGTGGTTTAATTTTTTTAACAAAGCCCCCGTGCCAGAACCGGAACCTGTCATCGCCGTCGAACCCGAACCCGAACCGGAGCCTGAGGGTGGCTTGGCAAAACAGGTTAAGGGTTGGTATCAAAAAATAACGGCAGCGAAACCGGATTAGGCTAGGGGGGTAGAGACATTGCACGGCAACGTCTTGCAGCTTTCAGACCAGTAGCCCGTTATCGTAGCATAATGCGCCGGATGCTTGAAAGCCAACAGGCGGTGCAGTAGTATCGCCCCGCACCTTACGAGCTTTACCGCATTCCCATTTATGCCCTGTGGGTACACAGCGTACGGGAACGAGTGTACGTTTGATTATTAAGTACAATTTATTAACTTAATGGCAGTGACGCGGTGTGTACCCACGGGGCATGAATGGGAACGGGAAACGTGCATAAAATAATCTCGGCACAATCTATCGTAAGGCGGCTTCCTCTTTGGAGCTTAGGTCTCTTGCCCGCCCTTGCGGGCAAGAGACCTAAGCTCCAAGACCCGCACCCTACGGTAGCGCCTTACGGGCCTACGCCGTTGCCCGCTGAGGGTTTTTATCCAGCAACCGTAAGCCGTACCGACGCAATTTGGTGTGGCCTGTTTCATCGGACGGGTTGCTGTAACAGCCAAATTGCAGCACCCGCCGCAACACATCCAATGACAATAACGCCGCTTGGCTTTGTTTGCGTTTGTGGCTGCCCGCCACGGTGTGTGTTGACTGATGGAAGCGGCCATCGGCAAGCAACAGGGTATGCACAGTTATGGCTTGGCTTGGGTCTTGAAACTGCGGGTGATCGCCGTCAAACCCCTGTACCAGCACCCAAGTGGCGGGGCTGTGGGTGGGGGTGGCCTTTGCCAATTGTTGGGCCAGCCGGACACTATCACCCTCCGCTTCGGTTTGCCCTTGCTTTTTTGCCAGCTTTGCCAAACTCTGTCCATAACGCGCTTCCAACAACCAGTCGGCACCGCCACACAGGCTTGCCAATAAGCCTTGGCTGGCCGTTTCGATGAGGTTTAGGGTATGCTGGCCTTGGGTCATTAACTGGCTGACGACATCGGTCATGCCGCCTGATTGGCGGGTCGGGCTATCAACGGCAAACACCGTGTCGCCCAAAAGTCCGACAACCTGGGCGACCAAGTCGGTCATGGCGGCTTCTGGATAGCCATAAGGGAACAGCAACTTGGTTTGGACTTCATGCAGGTCGGCACGAAAGCCCAGTTGTACCTCGGCGGGTAGGGCCAGGGTGTCCATACGCTGTTGGATGGCCGATTCCCCCAAGCCAAAGGTCTTGATGCTGATTAAGGCGCTGGGTTGCAGGGAAAAGCGCTGATGCAGTTGCGGCAACACTTTATGCGCAAACATCGGGCGCATTTCTGTGGGCACGCCCGGCAAAAACACAAACCAGCAGCGCTGATGTTGCAGGGCAAAGCCGGGGGCGGTGCCGCGCTTGTTGTTGATACGCAGCGACCCCTTAGGCAACAGCGCCTGTTTGCGGTTGGAATCAGGCATGGGGCGGCCGCGTAGGGCAAAAAAGGCTTCGATTTGCGCCAACGCTTTGGGGTCAAGTTGCAGGGGCATCCCAAACGCTAAAGCCACCGCCTCGGCGGTCAAATCATCTTGGGTCGGCCCTAAGCCACCGGTGCACAGGCAGCAATCGGCGCGTTGGGCGATTTCTTGCAGCAAGGCCACCAAGTCGGCGAGTTTGTCACCGACCGCCGTGTGCCGCGAAACGGTGAAGCCCTCCCTGACGGCTTGTTGCGATAGCCACGCAGCGTTGGTGTCCACGGTGTGGCCGGTGACAATTTCTTCGCCTTGCGAGAAAATTTCCAGCATTGGGTTCATAGTGCGCTCACTTGAAAGGGTAAGGGGGGGGGTAAAACTGTACGGCAGCGGCGGATTCGACAATAATAGGCACTTTTGGTGCTATCCCTGTTTTTCCTCGTTCCCACGTGCCACGTCACTGCCATTAAGTTAAGGAATGCTATTTTTATCAATAATATAAAAAACGCTATTGAGTTAAGGTCGTAGCAAGTTAATCCGTTCGTGGTGAGCTTGTCGAACCATGACCGGATTAACCGTCCACCCTTCGACCAGCTCCACCACAAGGGTGGTCTGGGGACAGGCGAACGGTCAATCCTATCTTGTTGAAATTACAGGCACAATTCCTTAACTTAATGGCACTGCATTCCCACACAGCGTGTGGGAACGAGAATGTCTCTTTTATCTTATTGAAATTACAATCACAAATCCTTAGCATTAATGCCAATGAGACGAAACAGGGTTTCATGCACAATCCTTTACCTATCACACCCATGATTATAAACCAACATTGGCTAACAGGTTGCACCCGGCTGCCATCGCCCAATTGCGATGACCGCACTGACCCTGCGGACATTTCCTTGCTGGTTATCCACTGCATCAGCTTGCCGCCAGGGCAGTTTGGCGGGCCTTATATCAACCAATTGTTCACTAACTGCTTAAACCCCGCCGATGACGTGTATTTTCAGGACGTTTACCAACTGCAAGTGTCCGCCCATCTGCTGATCCGCCGTGACGGTGAATGTGTGCAATATGTGCCGTTTGACCGCCGTGCTTGGCATGCGGGCGTGTCAAGTTATCAGGGGCGCGAGCGTTGCAACGATTTTTCCATCGGTATCGAGCTGGAAGGCACCGAGCAGATAGCCTATACAGATGCGCAATACCGGCAACTGGCGGCGGTGATTCGCGCCTTGTTAGCCTATTATCCGAGCCTGTCCACACAGCGCATCACCGGACATAGCGCTATAGCCCCAGGCCGCAAAACCGATCCGGGGGCTACGTTTGACTGGCAACGGCTATGGGGGCTGTTGGCATAGCCAACGGATAACGCAAAGGGATGCCTAGGGTTTTTTGACAATCTTCACCGTGTCAGAGTAATTGAGCCGCTCTACTTCGGGCCTTATTGGAGGGGCTGCTGGTGCGCCTTCTTCCTCTTCGGCTTCCTTATGGATGGCCTCTAAGGACAGGCCGTTGCTGGCGCTGCTGGCCCCGCTCCCAGGTGATTTGGAACCTAAGCCTTCACTTAAATTGATTTTCAGTTTTAGGTTATTGGGCGAGTCTGAGTTTTGCAGCGCCTCTTCCAGCGAAATGATGCCTTCCTTATACAGGCGCATCAAATGGCTGTCGAAGGTTTGCATGCCGATGTTCTCGGATTTTTCCATCGCCTCTTTGATATTTTGCACTTCGCCTTTTAAAATCAAATCGCGCACCAATTGCGAAGTCAGCAAAATTTCAATGGCGGCCACCCGCTTGCCTTCAATGGTCGGCACCAAGCGTTGCGAGATGAAGGCTTTTAAGTTCAGCGACAAATCCAGCAACAACTGGTTGTGGCGCTCTTCGGGGAAAAAGTTAAGGATACGGTCTAAAGCTTGGTTGGAATTGTTGGCGTGTAAGGTTGACAGACATAAATGGCCGGTTTCGGCAAAGGCCAACGCGTGTTCCATGGTTTCGCGGCTGCGGATTTCGCCGATCAGGATGACATCCGGGGCTTGCCGCAAGGTGTTTTTCAGCGCGTCTTCATAGCTCAT
>JAQTNZ010000381.1 GCA_028713595.1 Methylovulum sp.
GACAACCTGCTGGATGCACCTAAGATAACTCAAAATTTGGCGGTTAAATTTTATGATGACTATGTGGTCAGTGATTGGACAAAGGCGCATGACAATTTTTTTCAGGCCATCAAAATGGAAAAACGGCTGATGTCGATCATCCTATTGTTGATGGTCGCCGTGGCGGCGTTTAATATTGTCTCCACGCTGATTATGGTGGTCACGGACAAACGCGGTGACATTGCCATCTTAAAGACCCAAGGCTTAACCTCTGGGGCGGTCATGGGCATTTTTATGGTGTTGGGCACCACTATCGGTTTGGCGGGGACGGCCTTAGGCGTAGTCGGCGGGGTACTGCTGTCACTGAATATCGCCGACATTATCCACACGATTGAAGAGGCGACCGGCTTTAAGTTTTTATCGGCAGAAGTCTATTACATCAGCGACCTGCCCTCAAAATTACTGTGGACGGATGTGTATGCCATTGCTGGCATGGCCTTCTTGCTGTCTTTGTTAGCCACCATTTACCCCGCTTGGCAAGCGTCCAGAGTCAATCCGGCGGAGGTGTTGCGTTATGAATAAGCCCGCCATTTTAGTGTGCAAAAATCTGACTAAACGGTATAGCCAAGGCGAGTTGGATGTCGAGGTCTTAAAAGGTGTCAATTTGCAAATAGGCATCGGCGAACAAGTCGCCATCATGGGCGCGTCCGGTTCTGGCAAAAGCACCTTGCTGCATTTGCTGGGTGGCTTGGACAAGCCTACGGGCGGCGAAGTGATCTTGGATGGGGTTAACCTGAATAAGGTCAGCAGTAACCAACAAGCACGGCTGCGTAACAAGTCATTAGGGTTTATTTACCAATCCCATCACTTACTGGGTGAGTTTACCGTCTTGGAAAACGTTGCCATGCCTTTGTTGATTGCCGGAGTATCGGTTGCCGAGGCCAAAATCCGCGCCAGCGGATTGTTGCAACGGGTCGGCTTGGGCCATCGTATCGCCCATAAGCCCGGCGAACTGTCCGGTGGCGAACGCCAACGCGCCGCCGTGGCGAGGGCGTTAATCAACAAACCCGCCGTGATTTTGGCGGACGAACCCACAGGCAACCTGGACAGTAAAACCGCCGAACACGTCTACCAACTGATGCTGGAACTAAACCAAGAACTGCAAGTAAGCTTTTTAGTGGTGACGCACGACCATGAACTGGCGGCGAAGATGGGCAAGGTTTTGCACATGGAAGACGGGGTGATTGTGGGGGGATAGGGAACTTAAACAAGCAAACCTAAAGGAGTAACCCATGCGTTATGCAATTGTTGTTGAAAGGGCGGCCAATAATTATTCGGCATACGTTCCTGATTTGCCTGGCTGTATTGCTACGGGTGAGACTATTGAGGAAACTGAGCGGGAAATTCGTGAAGCCATCGCCTTTCATCTCGAAGGCATGGTTGAAGATGGCTTGCCTATACCTCAGCCAAGCAGCATCGTCCAATATATTGAAATCGCCGCCTAAATGGCAGGGAAGGCAATTTGTTTATGATCCACCCACAGCAGATAAGCACAAGCAAACCATTATGATTAAAGAATTAAGGCTAACAAACTGGAAAAGCTTTGCCGATGCCAAGCTGTACATTGACCCGTTGACTCTGTTGATCGGCACCAATGCCAGTGGCAAGTCGAACGCATTGGATGCGTTGTTGTTTTTGCATCGGCTGGCTTCTGGGGTTAGTATTTTTGATGCAATTAATGGTAATAGTGATACTAAGCTTCCGGCTTTGCGAGGTGGGATTGACTGGGTTTGCCTTAAGCGGCAGCGGCATACGCAATTTACGCTTGAAGTTTTGGCGGATGGCGTAAAGAAAAATCAAGATTGCCGTTATGTGCTGAAGATTGGGGTTAATCAGGCTTATGCAGGGATTATTGACGAAAAATTTTCATTATTAACGTATGAATCGGAGAGTGGAGGGGCGGCTGAAGAAAAAGTACTTTTCATGCAAGATAGTAAAGATGATGAATGGAATCTTTTATGTTTGTTGAGTATCTTTATAGGGGTTTCACATTTAGGAACAGAGCTGCTTTTAAGTCCGATATTAGGTTTGGCTAAAACAAAGTTTGAGGAAGATGATGTCATTAATATCAAGCATTTCATTACACAACTTAAACAAATTTTCATATTTGACCCTATCCCTAGCCATATACGCGGTTACGCACCTCTATCAGAAAACCTCAATACCGATGGCTCCAATATCGCGGGCGTTTTAGCGGCACTTAAACCCTCACGCAAAGAAGAAGTTGAAGCGACACTGACGAACTATTTTAAATCCCTACCGGAATCGGACATTAAACGCGTATGGGCAGAAACCATCGGTAGATTTAACTCCGATGCCATGCTGTATTGTGAAGAAGGCTGGGGCGAGGCGACCAGCCATGAGATAGATGCACGCAGCATGTCTGATGGTAGCTTGCGGTATCTGGCGATAGTCACCGCCCTATTGACGCGGGAAAAAGGTAGCCTGTTGGTGATTGAAGAAGTGGATAATGGCTTACACCCTTCACGGGCGCATTTGCTGATAGATATGCTCAGGACACTGGGTAAGGAACGGGGGATTGATGTGATTGTCACCACCCACAACCCCGCGTTGCTGGATGCGGCGGGCATCAGAATGTTGCCTTTTATTACCGTGGCGCACCGTGATGGCAAAACGGGCGTAAGCCAGCTTGTCCAGCTTGAAGATATTGAACAATTGCCTAAGCTGATGGCGGGGGGTAGTTTAGGTAAGCTCAACACGGAAGGGCAAATTGAGGCGGCGTTAAAGCGTGGGGACGCACAGTGAGAAAAGTGCTGATTATCGACACCAGCATTTTATGCGTTTGGTTGGCTGTGCCAGGTAAAGACACTTGTGGCCCTGATGATGACCGCTGGGACAAACAACGCGTTGATGAGAAAATCCAAGAAGAACAAAAAGACAGCACTACGTTTGTCCTGCCATTAGCCACACTCATTGAAACGGGCAACCATATTGCCCAAGCCCCTGCTTACCGATTTGAACGGGGACAAGCGTTAGCGGATTTGCTACGCAAAGCTGCTGATAATGAAACCCCGTGGGCGGCCTTTTCCGAACAATCCAGCCTATGGTCGAGCGAAAAACTTAAAACCCTAGCCGACACTTGGCCGACATTGGCGGCACAACAACTGTCATTAGGTGATGCCACCATCAAAGATGTCGCCGATTATTATGCCCAAAACTATCAAGTGGAAATCCTTACAGGCGACCAAGGTCTAAAAGCTTACCAACCTATTGCACCTGAAGTGCCTAGACGTAGGCAACGGCGGTGACGTTTCGCATTAAACCCAAGGCCTAACTTGAGACAACAAGCTTAAAACAATCCACATGTAAGCCAATCCTTCCCCAACTACATCACCTACGCTTAGGCAATGGCGGCAGTATTTTATGATCCTCATCGCCCCCGCCTTTCTCGCCGGGATTTTGCTGGTGCAGCAGTTGGCGCAGTTGCCCGCACTGCCTTGGCTTGTCCTCTGTGCCGTTGCGGTGGGGTTGATGGCGTATTGGCGTTGCCGTTTTGGGGTGTTTTTCTTCCTTGGCATCCTCTGGGCGACTTTGTTTGCCAGTTACCGACTTGCTGACCGTTTACCTGCATCGCTGGCGGGTGCCGATGTTGTGGTTACGGGCAGGATTGCCGATTTGCCAGAGCTGTCCGACCCGCTTACCCGTTTTGACTTGCTAGTGACGCAAGCCCCGGTGCATATCCCA
>JAQTNZ010000382.1 GCA_028713595.1 Methylovulum sp.
ATGCACGGCAATGGGGAAGATATTGCAGTTGGTACAATGCCTGTAATGAACGTGTCTATTTTGTCCGACACGATTGGTATCACCGCGAGTACGCACCGCGCTATCAAAAATTTAATCTTGGCAACCATTATGGCGGTAAACCAGGGCATGGTGACAACGACCATGATCATGGCAACGGTCACGGCAACGGCAATGGCAATGGCAATGGCAATGGTCACGACCATGATCGCCGTTAACGGCATATAGCTTCAAATCCTACAGTGCACAGCAAATTACTTTAGGGCATGAAAGAGGGAACAGACAGAAGCCATCAACCCAGAAAAGCCATATTGCGCAGAGGAGCCAGAAACTGTTTTTTTGCTCCTCTGAGAAACAACATTGGCTACAAAACGACTGCCCGTCCATCAATGACGCGTAGTCGTGATGCCCAAAAAAATACCTTGATCCACTTATTTCATGCCCATCCCTAAGACTGCAACTACTTAACCGCAGTGGGTTCAGATTTTTTGAATACTGGTTTTTCAGCCAAACTTTTCGAGGAACATTATGTTAGAAAAATACAATTCAGCCGTTGGGCTTTTTGGGAACCACCAAGATGCCGAAAATGCTGTCAAGGAACTGCAAAAATGCGGCTACGATATGAAAAAACTGTCGGTGATCGGCAAGGACTACCATAGCGAAGAATACGTCGTCGGCTATTACAACACAGGCGACCGTGTAGCCACTTGGGGCAAGTTCGGTTTATTTTGGGGCTGGGTATGGGGGATTTTGTTTGGCTCGGCATTTTTCCTCATCCCCGGCATTGGCCCCGTCATGGTCGGCGGCCCTCTGGTCAGTTGGATACTGGGAGCACTGGAAACGGCGGTCATCACTGGTGGCTTGACGGCCTTGGGTGGCGCACTGGCGAGCATCGGCATTCCCGAAGACAGTGTCGTGCGATATGAAACCGCGCTCAAGGCCGATAAATTCCTTTTGCTTGTCCACGGCTCGGTGCAAGAAGTCGAAAAAGCCAGAGACATTTTGCTACGCAATAAAGCCGAAGAAGCAAACGTGCACAATGATGCCAACGAAGAACGTCAAATAATGGCATAAGCCAGTCCATCCAAAATCCCTAAAAGGACATAGCGCAATGAATAGTTCAAACAACGAAAACCCCGTTTGGTTTATCACGGGCTGCTCAACCGGCTTTGGGCGTGAACTCGCCAGCCATGTCTTGGGACTGGGTTACCGCACGGTAGTGACCGCGCGTGATCCTGATACGGTCAAAGATTTGGCTGAAAAAGGCGAGGCTTTGGTGCTTAAACTTGATGTGACCGACCATCTTCAGGCCGAAGCCGCCATTGAAGCGACGGAAGCCTCATTTGGACACATTGATGTCCTGGTCAACAACGCGGGTATCGGCTATTTTGCCGCCGTGGAAGAAAGCGAAGAAAGCGAAGTGCGCAAGATGTTTGATGTCAATTTCTTTGGTTTGGCACGCATGATCCATGTGGCGTTACCGAACATGCGCAAACGCCGCAAAGGTTTTATCGTTAATATCTCGTCTATCGCCGGACTGACAGGCCTACCTTCCTTGGGTTACTACAATGCCACCAAATTTGCCGTAGAAGGATTGTCCGACGCGCTTTGGCAAGAAGTGGAACCTTTGGGCATTAAGGTGATGGTGGTCGAACCTAGCGGGTTCCGTACCGACTGGGCGGGCCGCTCGGCGAATGAAAGCAAAAACCTGATCGACGATTATGCCAAAACCGCCGGAAAATGGCGCAAAAACATCCGTGCCATTTCGGGCAAACAGTCCGGCGATCCCGTTCGGGCTGTCAACGCCATCGTCCAGGCTATCGAATCAGACAATCCGCCGCACCATTTGCTTTTGGGCAATGATGCTTTTGAAGGAGCCAAGGCAAAGCTGGAAGGATTGCGTAAAGAATTTTCTGCTTGGGAAGCGGTTACCCGCGGTGCGGATTTTCCGAAATAAGCACGAATGTCAGCGGGACAGGTAGTGTTGCAGACACCACAACTACGCGCCCTTCATCCTCCCTGAGGTGCAGGCAATGACGGGCAGCCGTATACTGCCGTGGCCACACTGTTAACCGGCAAACGGCTGAACAATTAAACCCTAGGCCAGTGCCCTAACATCGCTTCAAATTCTTGCAACGGTACTGGCTGGCTAAATAGAAACCCTTGGCATAAGCCGCAACCATTTTCTTCCAGAAACGCCCGTTGTAGTTCGGTTTCGACCCCTTCGGCGATCACTTCTATGCCTAGAGTTTCGGTCATGCCGATGATAGTTTGAACGATGACGGCATCGGACGGCTTGCTACCAATATTCTGGATAAATGAGCGGTCAATCTTAAGCTGGTCTAGCGGCAATCGGGTCAAATGGGACAGTGAGGAATAGCCCGTGCCAAAATCATCCAGAGAGAAACGGATGCCAACATCCCTGAGTGCATTCATTTTGCTGATGGTATCGGTGATATTAATCAGCACCAAACTTTCGGTGAGTTCCAGCTTGAGCTTACGGGGGTTGATAGCGAATTGCCCGGTTAAGTGGAGGATTTTTTCGACAAAATCAGCTTGGTGGAATTGGCGGGCACTGACATTGACAGCCAGCAGCAAATCACGGGTTAACGGATGCCCCTCCCATGCTTTAAGTTGGGCGCAAGCGGTTTCCAACACCCATTGCCCGATAGACAAAATCAGCCCGGTTTCCTCCGCTAAAGGAATAAACTTGTTGGGCGGAATCAGGCCCATCTCTGGATGTTGCCAGCGAATTAAGGCCTCGGCACCAACCGTTTGCCCATCGTGGGTATTTTGCATTTGGTAGTACAGCCGGAATTGGCTTTTTGCCAACGCCTCCCGTAGTTCCGTTTCAAGGGCCGTGCGTTCGATTAGCTTCGTTTGCATGGCCTTGTCAAAGAAGCACAAGGTATTACGCCCTTGATGTTTGGCCTGGTACATGGCAATGTCGACATGCTTGAACAAATCATCTTCGGATACCTGATGATTATAAAATAGCGTCGCGCCGATGCTGCAGCTAGAGTGGTAATCATGGCGAATAAGCTGATACGGTGCATTTAAGACCGCCAGTATGTGCATACCGAGGGTTTCAGTTTGAATGGCGGCCTGTCCAGCCTGTTCATCCAGATCTTCCAGCATCACGACAAATTCATCGCCACCTAAACGGGCAACCGTATCGCTCTCCCTGACGCAATTCATTAACCGTTGGGCAATTTGTTTTAGCAGTAAGTCGCCCATATTGTGACCGAGCGTGTCATTGAGCGTTTTGAAATGATCCACATCTATAAACAGTAATGCGCCATGCCGATTATTTCGGTTACTGGACATTAACGCCAAGTGCAAGCGGTCTTTTAATAACCGTCGGTTCGCCAAATGCGTCAACGGGTCGTAAAACACCAGTTGTTCAATTTGCTCGGAGGCGGATTTTTGCTGGCTGATGTCAGTTTGCGTAGCAACATAATGTAACACTGCGCCATCATCCCCATAGATTGCCGTAATGGTGAGCCAGACGGGGTAAATCTCACCATTTTTGCGGCGGTTCCAGATTTCTCCCTGCCAAGACCCTCCTTTATTAAGGCTTTCCTTCATCGTCGCATAAAATGTCTGATTATGCTGGCCGGAACTCAGCAGCTTAGGTGTTTTGCCTATTGCTTCATCTGCGCTGTAACCGGTCATGCTAGTGAATGCTTGGTTCACTTTCAAGATAATAGATCGGAAGAG
>JAQTNZ010000383.1 GCA_028713595.1 Methylovulum sp.
AAAGGCCAGCACATCCGGGTGTTGGCGCAACCAGACATTGATATTATTTTTAAGTATCGGATAGTTTTCTTGCGAACGGTAGCCTTAGCCGTGGACAATATGCACACAGCGGCAGCCTGACCTGACGCACTCACGCAGGAACACCAGCAACTCCCGTTGCGCGGCATTGCTGGTAAGCCCATGCAGATCCATTTCCGCCTCGGGCGCAAAATAACCTTGGCGCAATCTCACCAAGCTATTTTTGGCAACGCCGGCACCGACAAAACTAAGCTCGTCCTCAATGCCCACAGCGGGCATAGCCTCCACCTCTACCCGCAGCTCTTGGGCGATGGTAGGGCGCGGCTTAGGCGAAGGTTTAGGGCGCACCTGCCCTAAATCCTGCACTTTGTCATTTTTTACCGAACGCACCTTACCCACTGCGTCCCGAAATAAATCACAATCTTCTACACTAGGGATTTTTTTTGTCACGAAAGCTGATTTTACTGGCTATAGTTGCTAAGATGCTCGATTTTATAGCGTATCGGGCAACAGGGCGATAGAAAATGCATATTTTGTTAAGTAATGATGATGGCTACTTGGCTGAAGGGCTGTCTGCATTGGCCAACGCGCTACGCCCACACGCCACCCTGTCCGTGGTGGCGCCTGACCGCAACCGCAGCGCGGCCAGCAATTCGTTGACGCTGGAAATGCCCTTACGCGCCTATCCGGCGGACAATGGCTTCATCAAAGTGGACGGAACCCCCACCGATTGCGTGCATTTGGCGATTACCGGCCTGCTGGCGAGTGAACCGGACATGGTCTTTGCCGGCATCAACCACGGTGCCAACTTAGGCGATGACGTGCTGTATTCGGGCACCGTCGCCGCCGCCACTGAGGGGCGTTTTTTAGGGCTTCCCGCCATTGCCATATCCTTGGTCGGCAGCAACCCCGTACACTTCGCCACCGCCGCCCACGTCGCCGTAGTGCTGTTTAAACAGCTATTGGCTAAGCCCCTGCCCCAAGACACCATTTTAAACGTCAACGTCCCCGACCTGCCATTATCGGAACTGCGCGGCTATCAGGCCACCCGCTTGGGGCAACGGCACAAATCCGAGCCAGTGATAAAAAGCCAAGACCCGCGCGGGCGCACCATTTACTGGGTAGGGCCACCGGGTGGCGAACAAGATGCCGGGCCTGGCACTGATTTTTATGCCATTGCCGAAGGTTTTGTGTCCATCACGCCCTTACAGCTGGATCTGACCTGGTATGAACGCATCAATGAACTAAAAAGCTGGTTGCCCAAGGAGATAGGCCTATGACACTAGACTTGCAAGGCATCGGCATGACTTCGCCACGCACCCGCAAACGCATGGTGAAGCGGCTGGAACAACAAGGGATTAGCGATACCAACGTGCTGGAAGCCATGTTCAACACGCCCCGGCATGTGTTTATGGACGAGGCCCTATCCAGCCGTGCCTACGAAGACACCGCCCTGCCCATAGGCTTTAACCAAACCATCTCACAACCCTATATCGTCGCCAAAATGACCGAACTGCTGTTAGTGTCGGGGCGGCTGGCAAAAGTGCTGGAAATCGGCACCGGCTGTGGCTACCAGACCGCCATCCTGGCGCAACTGACCGATCATGTTTATTCGGTGGAAAGGATTTTGGCCTTACAAAAAAAAGCCAAGGACATACTCTGGGATTTGAAACTGAAAAACATCAACTACCTGTATGGTGACGGGCATTTGGGCTGGGCGGATTACGCCCCGTTCGATGGCATCCTGGTCGCCGCCGCCGCCCCCGAAGTCCCCGAACCTTTGCTGCAACAACTGGCGGTCGGCGGCGTGCTGGTCATGCCCGTGGGTGAAAACGGCGGCCCGCAAGTCTTACAGCGCATCACCCGCACCGCCCTCAGCTACAAGGTCGAACACTTGGAAGCCGTCAGCTTTGTGCCGTTCCTGCCCGGCAAAGACTAACGCCTTACTTGCCGTCCAGTTCCGCCGTTAACCGCTCCTTATCCAGCGCGTTTTCCCACCGCGCCGCCACTACGGTCGCCACGCCATTGCCAATCAGATTGGTCAAGGCCCGCGCTTCCGACATAAAGCGGTCAATCCCCAAAATCAACGCCAGCCCTTCCACCGGAATGGTCGGCACGGCGGACAAGGTGGCGGCCAGCGTGATAAAACCGCTCCCCGTTACCCCCGCCGCACCTTTGGAAGTCAACAGCAACACCCCCAACAAGGTCAGCTCTTGCGTCCAAGTCAACGGCGTATTGGTCGCCTGTGCCACAAACACCGCCGCCATCGTCAAATAAATGGACGTGCCATCCAAATTAAAAGAATACCCCGTAGGGATGACCAGACCAACCACCGATTTGGCGCAGCCCAACCGCTCCAGCTTGTTCATGATACGCGGCAACACCGATTCCGATGACGAAGTGCCCAGGACAATCAACAGCTCGTCTTTAATATAAGCAATAAACTTCACCACACTAAAGCCGTTGGCTCTGGCAATCAGCCCCAACACGCCAAAAATAAACAACAGGCACGTCAGATAAAAACTGCCCATCAATTTCGCCAACGGTGCCAACGATTGCACCCCGTACTGGCCGATGGTAAAGGCCATCGCCCCAAACGCGCCAATCGGGGCCAGCTTCATCACCATCTCGACAATAACGAACAACACTTCGGCGACACTGCCAATACCATGGCGCAACCCTGCACCCTTATCGCCCAGCACCGCCAGCGCACAGCCAAACAGCACCGCCACCAACAACACTTGTAAAATATCGCCCTTGGCAAACGCATCCACGGCACTGGTCGGGATAATGTTCAGCAGAAAAGTAACCGTGTTATGGGTTTTTGCGGTATCGGTATAGGTTTTCAGACCTTGGGTGTCCAACGTGCCGACATCGACATTCATCCCCACCCCCGGCTGAATAACATGCACCACCAGCAAACCAATCACCAAAGCCAAAGTGCTGACCAGCTCAAAATACAGCAACACCTTAACTCCCACCCGCCCGACCCGCTCCAAGCTCTGCATCCCGGCAATCCCCACCACCACCGTACAAAAAATAATCGGCGCAATCAGCATCTTAATCAACTTGATGAAACCATCACCCAAAGGTTTCATGGCAATGGCGGTGTCAGGGTAAAAATGCCCCAGCACAATGCCTAAGGCAATGGCGGTGAGGACTTGGACGTAGAGGTGGCGGTAGAGAGGGGTTGGCATGGGGTTTATGGAGAAGGGTATTGGTGATGAAATTTTGGGGTAAAACTCCCCATCATTCCGATGCGCCGACATCACTGCCATGAAGCCAAGGAATTATCTTTAACAAAAAGATCACTGATGAGTGCACAGCGCATGGGAACGAGAATATAGAAGAATATCTATGAAATAGAAAGCATAAATTCTTAACTTAATGGCACTGGAAAATGAGGAAAAGCCTTTGCGCTCCAATTACCAACCCTACCTAGACTCGGTAATAATCCGCCCCGCCTCTTCCTGCAAGGCGGCGATTTCTTCGGGTTTCAGGCGGGTTTCGACTTGGTCGCGGCCAATCGCGGCTTCCATAGAGCCTTGTCCGGCGGCGAGGGTAAACCACAGGTAGGCGCGTTTGGTGTCGTTTTCGACACCTGATTTAAAGCGGTAAATATTGCCCAATTCGTATTGGGCTTTGACATAGCCTGCCCGTGCGGCCTTTTCAATCCAGTTAATGGCTTCCTTGTAGTTTTGCAACACGCCTA
>JAQTNZ010000384.1 GCA_028713595.1 Methylovulum sp.
TGCACCCACTGTCCTCGTGATGCCCATTGCACATTGCGCGGTGGGATTTGCGGCATGGCAAGGAAGGCGATGCCGGAGTCACCAAAACCAGCAAGACATAGCGCGTTCCAAGTGCCTTTGTGGCTAGGTTCTTTGCCGTCCAATTCGTCACGGACATTGTGCGCGGTGGCGGTGACCATGGACTCGATCATATAACCTGTTTTAGGTATGCCAGTCGGTACGGGCGTAGGTTTTTGTGGTGGGATGGCGATACAGACACCGACAGAATAAATGTTTTTGTAAGTCGGATTGCGTTGGTGTTCATCGACTAAGACAAAGCCGCGCGGGTTGGTCAACTTTTCAATGCCGAACAGCGCATCCACGCCTTTGAAGGCAGGCAGCATCATACTGTGTTTGAACGGCAATTCATGTTGTTTCTTGACGTTGCCGTTGTCATCAACTTCCGTGACGTACATCATGCCATTTTCAACACGATCCACTTTAGCATTGCAAATCCAGTCGATGTGTTTGTTGCGCATTTCACTTTCCAACATGCCTTTAGTGTCGCCGACGCCGTCCAAGCCCAAATGACCAATATATGGTTCGGAAGTGACGTAAGTGATTTTCACTTTGTCGCGGATTTCATGTTGGCGCAGGTCGGTTTCGGCGGTGAACATGTATTCATACGCTGGGCCAAAACACGATGCGCCTTGTACTGCGCCAATTATGATAGGGCCAGGGTTTTGTAGGAATTCTTGCCAACGTTCGCCTGCGGGGCCGGCGTGGTCAACATGGCAAACCGATTCGGTGTAACCATGTGGGCCTAAGCCTGGGATTTCTTCAAACGCCAGTTTCGGGCCGGTGGCGATGACCAAGTAATCGTAACCAACCTTACTGCCATCGGCCAATTCGACTTGGTTTTGCTCAGGCTGGAAACGCACGACTTTTTGCTGGATGAAAGTGATTTTTTTCTTTTTAAAGACAGGTTCCAGCGGCACTTTAATGTCTTCGGGTTTGCGCCAGTTGACACCCACCCAGGGGTTTGACGGTACGAAATGGAAGGTCGGTGTGTCGGCAATGACCACCACTTCGTCTTCCTTACGCGCCAAGTCTTTCATTTCGAATGCCATTGGGATGCCGCCGATGCCAGCACCGACGATTACGATTTTAGCCATGATGTTTATTCCTCTTTGTGTATTGGATGGGTTGTACCCTGAAGGGGGCATAAAATATAAGAAGCCCATCATTTATAGTTTTAGTGTTGACAGCTTGATTTCACACCCAGTTTTTTCAGGATCATTTCCAGCGGACAAAATTGGGTGAAACCGCTTTGGAGCAAATTAAAACCGACAAAGTCAGTGAACCACAGCCAGTTTTAATGATGGAACACCGGGCCGCCTTCAACACCAAGGCTTAAGGACGGCAGGATGAAACAACCTGCAACAATCCTGACAATCTGTTCCCTAGTCATGATTTTTCTCCTTAGTGTGGGATAATGTCTCGCAAGACGCATCAATGCCGTGGGTGTCGATATCGCACACCGACTCCAGCCACATCGCGTTGATGATGGCAAAGGCGGCGGCAAAGCCAACACCGAGTATCCAAGTGAAGTACCACATGAGCTTGCTCCTAATAAAGTGTATGGGAATCTTGTAGAACTGCCGCTTCGGTGATATTCCCCCAGAGGATTTTGTAGACCCAGCGGGTGTACAACAGCACAATCGGCAGGAAAATAACGGTAATCCAAAACGCCAGTAACAAGGTGTTATGACTGGAACTGGCATCCCATAACGTCAGGCTGGAGCGTGGGTCGGTTGAGGAAATCAGCAAGAATGGGAACAACCCAAAACCTACCGTCAACAATATGCCCGTAATACCTATGCTACTGCACAGAAAAGCGACCATTGTATTGGTTCCCCTACCCAGCAACCAAGCCAAAGCAATGCCTGCAAATCCCACCAGCGGAGCGGCCAGCATCCAAGGATAGGCCAGAAAATGCGGTAGCCAACCTGGGCCAACCGAAATTACGGTTTTGTTTAGCGGATTGGATGGCGCATCGGTCGCCGCCATTTGGGTGATTTCTGGACGGTCTATCCCGATAAAAGCCCACAGTGCCGTTACCGCTAAACCGACCAACAGTAGCGGGCCAAGAATAGACACTGCGAGGGTGGCTCGGTCATGAACCACGCCTTCAGTGCGCCATTTTAAAAACAAAGCGCCGTGAAAACTGCTGACCAACACGCTGACAATACCACATAAAAGGGCGAACGGGCTTAGTAACCCCAAGAACGAACCTTCATAAAACGCCCGCAAATCCTGATCCAAATGGAATGGCAAACCGAGAATCAGATTGCCGACCAATACACCCAATAAAACCGGTGGCAAAGTCCCCCCTATGAATAATCCCCAATCCCAAGCGTTACGCCAACGTGGATCATTAATCTTGCTACGGTAATCAAACCCAGCGGGCCTGAAGAACAAGGCAAACAACACCAGCAGCATCGCCGCATACAAACCCGAAAACAAGGTGGCATAAACGGCAGGCCAAATGGCAAATATCGCACCGCCCAACAACACCAGCCAGACTTGGTTGCCTTCCCAGGTTGCGCCAACTGTATTAATGATGACGCGCCGCTCGACATCCGTTTTGCCGATGAACGGCAGCAAAGTGCTGACACCGAAATCAAAACCTTCGGTGATGGCAAAGGCAATCGCGACAACGCCAATAAAAAGCCACCATATCAAACGCATAGATTCATAATCGAACATAAAGTCTTCCTCTTATTTAAATGGTTAAACGCTTATGGCTGGTTGCCGTGATGTTGGCCATGACCATCTGGCATCACATGGCGGGCATGGTCGCTGAGTTGGGCATCGAAATAGCGATGGATGGCGGTTACTAAGTCCGGCGCATCGGTCACATACTCAATTTGTCCGCCGTTAGGCAAATTTTGGTAAGTAAAATGTACCCGCCCTGCCCCCTAAGCCAATTCCTTAACGCCAGGCATATTGTCACCGTGAATGCGCTTGGGGCCGGAAAAATCGCCCTTGGCAAACCGGGCGGCAATATCCGCCAAATGTTGGCGGATCAACGTAATCTGCCTGCTACCAACCGTTTCTTTGGCCACCACCTGCTGGATACCGCCATTGTCGGTTTTGTTGAAAATATGCAGGGTCTTTTCCAAATCAAACGGCATCACATGGACACCACGTTTGGCAACTTCATCTAGCCGTTCGGTAGAGGCCGATCCAACGGCGTAGGCTGTGCAACTGAATACATAGAACCAAAGCAGCAGGATAATGGATTTTCTCATGGCAGGTTCTCCGTTAATGCCCAGTGACGGCGTCTTGTTCATGGCAGTAACGCCCAGTATGCAGGCTGCTGGGCCCCAAGCGAACATATTTGAACATCAGATACAGTTCGATGATTAACAATACGGTGTAGAACAAGGCAAAACCCGCGATGCTGAACCACAATTGCCCGCTGCTGATACTGGATACGCTCAGGTGGGTTGGCAACACGCCGGAAATTGTCCACGGTTGGCGGCCCACTTCAGCGACAAACCAGCCCGTTTCGGCGGCTATCCAGGGTAGCGGGATACACCAGACCGCCATGCGCATCAGCCAGCGTTTTTGGTCGGCGACGCGGGTGGCGCAGTAGTAAAACGCCATCGCAAAAACAAACAGCATCGTAAAACCGCAAGCCACCATCACGCGGAACGTCCAGAACAGG
>JAQTNZ010000385.1 GCA_028713595.1 Methylovulum sp.
GTTTGTTTGCCAGTGATGAGAACAGTCGGGCTTTGTTGGCGCAGTGGTTGGCAAAAGGCAAGCTCGGCCAGTTGGCCGAATTATGGGTGCAAGGCATAGATGTGGCTTGGTCGGTGCTGTATGCGGCAAATCCGCCGCCACGCCTGCATTTGCCGACCTATCCTTTTGCCCAAGAACGCTATTTGGCTGAAGTGTCGGTTAAGAGTGGCGGTTCGGCGGCGGTATTACATACTTTGCTACATGAAAATATCTCTGACTTGTCGGCACAATGTTACCGTTCAGTGTTCACAGGCACCGAATTTTTCCTAAAAGACCATCAGCTTGCCGGAGAAAAAATCTTACCGGGCGTGGTGTATTTAGAAATGGCCAGGGCGGCGGTCGCTCTCGCCAGCAAGCAGGCCGTGACCTATTTACATGATGTTATCTGGGTGCAACCCATCCGCGTCACCGAGCAAGCGGAAACTATACACATTGCCGTCTTTCCCGAAGACCACGGCCATATAGCTTTTGAAATTTATAGCCAAGTTGGCGAAAAAATAATTCACGCCCAAGGCCGTGCCTCGGCACAAGCTTTAGGGCCAGTGCCAGCCGTGGATGTTCCGGCATGGCAAGCGCGTAAATTTCCGCACAGTTACCGTGGTGAAGAATGTTACGCCGTTTTTCAGGATTTAGGTTTTGCTTATGGCTCCAGTTTGCAAGCGTTGGAGCAAGTCTATGTAGCAAATGGTGAAGTCCTTGCGAAATTGGCTTTACCTGCCTGCGTGGCCGCTGCCCAAGCGCAATTTGTCTTGCATCCCAGTCTATTAGATGCGGCTTTGCAAGCCATGTTGGGTTTGGCAATGGCCGCCGACCAGCGCACTGCCAAACCGGCCTTGCCGTTTGCCTTGGCGGAGTTGGCAATTTTTAAGCCTTGCACCGCTTCGATGTGGGCTTGGGTGCGGCCTGCCCAAGATCACGCGCCGGAGGCAAAAGTTAATAAGCTGGATATTGATTTGTGTGACGCAGAAGGCCAAGTGTGTGTCCGGTTGCAAGGCTTTGCGGTGCGGGTTATGGATAAGGAGGCTGCTCCGGTTGGAGTGTTGTTGGCGCAACCGTTTTGGCAAGATGCCGCTTTTGTTGATACTCAGCCCGTCACTTATGCCCAGCACCTTGTCCTGTTATGCGGCGATGTTGTGGACATTAGCGCCACAACCTTTATCTCTATTCGTTTGCAAGCCTTAAATCAGGGCCCTGAAAACGTATATCAGGACATTGCCCAGCGGGTGTTTGCCCAGATTAAGGCTTTATTTGCCAGCAAACCCCAAGGCAAGGTATTGATGCAGGTGCTTAGTCCAGAGCCATTCATCAAGGGTTTGGCGGCGTTGCTTAACAGTGTCCATTTGGAAAACCCGAATTTTTATGGGCAAGTGTTGTTGGTCGAGACCGATGACACGGCAAGCACGTTGCTGGATCGGATCGGACATAATGCCCGCTATCCTGAACACAGCCTTATCCGTTACCAACAGGGGCAAAGCCAAGTTATCGTCTGGCAGACGGCCACCCGACCCGATACGCCATCATCATTGCCGTGGCGTGATGGTGGGGTTTATTTGATTACAGGGGGGGCTGGTGGCTTAGGTTTGCTGTTCGCCCAGGAAATCGCCAGTAAAACCCAAGCCGCCACCTTGGTGCTGACCGGACGTTCGGAGCTGACCGCTGCACAGCAAGCAAAAATTGATGCGATTAGACTATTGGGAGCGCGTGCTGAGTACCGCCCTGCGGATGTCAGTGACGAAACCAGCGTCCAGGCTTTAATCGAAGCATGTACCGCGCAGTTTGGCGGCTTGCAAGGTGTGATCCACAGTGCTGGGGTCATTAAAGATAATTATGTGCGCAATAAATCTGCCGAAGAATTTGCCGCCGTGTGTGCACCTAAGGTGGCGGGAACGGTTTATTTGGATCGTGCCACCCGTGATATGCCCTTAGATTTTTTTGTGCTGTTTTCCTCGGCTTCTGCGGTGTCCGGCAATGCCGGACAAGCCGATTATGCGGCGGCTAATGCCTTTATGGATAACTACGCCGAGTATCGCCAAAGTTTGGTGGCAGCCCAGCAACGTCAAGGGCAAACTTTAGCCATTAACTGGCCACTGTGGCAAGAGGGCGGCATGAAAGTGTCAACCGCCACCGAAACCTTGTTGCAAACGGCGGCAGGTTTGGTGGCAATGCCTAGTAGTATGGGATTGGCGGCTTTTTATCATGGCTGGGCGGCAGGTCATAGCCGCTTGTTGGTCATGGTCGGTGACGTGCAACGCTTGCAGACTTTGTTCGGCCAGACCGCACAGGTGGCGGCAAAGTCTGCCGCCAGCTTAGTCGCCGTAGTTGATGGAGGATTACAGGAAAAAACCGTGCAGTATCTGAAAACCGTGCTGTCAACGGTGTTAAAGCTGCCTATCCATAAAATCTATGCGGACGAGGCACTGGAAACCTATGGCATCGATTCGATTATGGTTTTGCAATTGACCAACGTCTTAGAAAAAACCTTGGGGCCGTTGTCAAAAACGCTATTTTTTGAATACCAAACCTTAGCCGAATTAAGCGCTTATTTTGTGGCGGCTTACACCGCGCAATTGCAGGCGGTTCTGGCCGATGCCAGCCCCGCCAATACCGTGCCGTTAGCCAAGCCCGTAATCCAGCAAGCGCCATGGTTTGCCCGCCCATCTGTCCAGCAGGCCACACCGATAAGCATTACTTTGGATATTGCCATTATTGGCCTTGCCGGACGCTATCCAGAGTCGCCGGATTTGGCGGTATATTGGCAGAATTTACGCGCAGGCAAGGATTGCATCAGTGAAATCCCCAAAACCCGTTGGGATTGGCACGCCTACTATAGCGAAGGCAAGGAAACGGCACGTGGGCATCAGAGCAAATGGGGCGGCTTTATGGCTGATGTCGATAGGTTTGACCCGCTGTTTTTTAATATCTCGCCCCATGAAGCCCAGTACATGGATCCTCAAGAACGTTTGTTTTTGGAACATGCGTGGATGGCGGTGGAAGATGCGGGCTATTGCCCTAAAGATTTGGAAACGGCTTTAGGTGACAGGCAGGCTTCCCATGTCGGGGTTTATGCCGGAGTGATGTATGGAGAATACCCCTTATTTGGGGCAGACAGTTTTGTCGGTAATTTGGCCGGTATCGCCAATCGGGTGTCTTATCTATTTAATCTGCATGGGCCGAGCATGACTGTGGACACCATGTGCTCCAGTTCCTTGACCAGCGTCCATTTGGCTTGCCAAGACCTGCAACAGGGGCGCACCCATCTGGCGATAGCGGGCGGAGTTAACGTCAGTTTGCATCCGGCCAAATACAATATGCTCACGGGCGGGCAGTTCCTCGCCAAACGTGGGCGTTGCGAGAGTTTTGGCGCGGACGGGGATGGGTATATCCCAGGTGAAGGGGTCGGGGTGCTGGTGCTGAAACGCTTGGCGGATGCCCAACGTGATGGCGACCATATTTATGGGGTCATCAAAGGCAGTGCGCTGAACCACGGTGGCAAGACGAACGGCTATAGCACACCCAACCCTAATGCCCAAGCGGAGGTAATTGCCAGGGCGATTGCCGAGGCGGGCATTGATGCCCGTGCCATCAGTTATCTGGAAGCCCACGGCACGGGTACGCCATTAGGCGATCCGATTGAAGTCACTGGGTTGAGCAAAGCTTTC
>JAQTNZ010000386.1 GCA_028713595.1 Methylovulum sp.
TCAACGGATAAAAGAAGAAAACAACGTTTGCGCACCGCTAAACGTCAGCTTTAGTTTTTGACGGCATGGTTTATCCCTTGCCAAGCCACTTCTGCGAGCCATTCCAGCTCGGCGGCAGTGATGACGACAGGTGGCATGAAATAAATGACATTGCCCAAAGGCCGCAATAATACACCTTGGGTTAATGCGAATTGATACACCTTCAGGCCGCGCCGCTCTTGCCAAGCGAACGGCTCACGGGTGGCTTTGTCCTTGACCAGCTCTATCGCCAGTATCATGCCCGTTTGCCGCACTTCGGCAATATGGGGGTGGCTTTCAAAACGCACCGACAATTTCGCCAGCAGGGCAATCAGACGCTGGTTTTGGCTGATGATATTTTCTTGCTGGAAAATCCCTATCGTTGCCAAGGCTGCCCGACAGGCCAAAGCATTGCCGGTGTAACTGTGCGAATGCAAAAAGGCACTGAGTTTAGTGTAATCGGCGTAAAACGCCTGATAAATGGTATCGGTGGTCAACACCGCCGATAAGGGCAAATAACCGCCGGTCAGGCCTTTGGACAAACATAAAAAATCAGGGCTGATACCTGCCTGCTCACAGGCGAACAGCGTTCCCGTGCGTCCAAAGCCCACGGCAATCTCATCGGCGATCAGATGCACGCCGTATCGGTCACAGGCCTTGCGCAGCAAGCTCAAATATACGGCATCGTACATGCGCATACCGCCCGCACATTGCACCAAGGGTTCGACTATCACCGCGCAGACGCTGTCGGCCTGTTGCTGTAAAACGGCTTCCAACAAGGCAAAACGGCGGCTGGAATAGGCCGCCCACGATTCGCCCGCTTCCCGAAAATAACAATCAGGGCCGGGGACAGTGATGACTTCCATCAATAAGGGCGCGTAAGTCTCCTTATACAGGGCGACATTACCCACCGCCAACGCCCCCAAGGTTTCGCCATGATAACTGTTTTCCAAGGTGATGAACTTGGTTTTTTGGCTTTGGCCGCAGTTGCGCCAGTAGTGGAAACTCATTTTTAACGCCACTTCCACCGCCGCCGAACCGTTATCGGCAAAAAAACAACGCCCTAGCCCTGCCGGGGTAATCTCCACCAGCTTTTCCGCCAGCTTAATGCCCGATTCGTGCGAGAAACCGGCAAAAATAACATGCTCCAAGGTATCAAGCTGGTCTTTCAGCGCGGCATTGATGACCGGATTGGCATGGCCGAACAGATTCACCCACCAAGAACTGATGGCATCCAGATAACGGTTGCCGTCAAAATCTTCCAGCCATACTCCCTGTCCCGATTTGATGGGGATCATCGGTATCTGTTCGTGGTCTTTCATCTGGGTGCAAGGATGCCACAACACGGCTAAGTCGCGTTGGGCCAACGATGCGTTAGTGTTAGGGGGCTGGATCATGGTGGCCTGTTTGATGTGTACAATACATAACCCGCCATTTTACGGCCTTAGGCCGCCATTCACCACCGCACTTTAGACTATAGCGTTTTCGATGTGATAGCCGCCCCGTTCTTATCACTATCGCCAAAGCGCTTGGACAGCTTCAAAACCAGTTCCTTAACATCATCCAGATAGGTATAAGCCACGGGAATCACCAACAGGCTAAGGAAGGTTGAAGTCACCAAGCCGCCAATCACCGCCACCGCCATCGGGCTACGGAAAGACGAATCCGCCTCCCCCCAGCCAACGGCAATCGGCAACATCCCCGCACCCATCGCAATGGTGGTCATGACAATGGGGCGGGCGCGTTTGTGGCACGCGTCCAATATCGCCTGGGCCCGTCCCATGCCGTGGTCGCGGCGGGCGACAATGGCATATTCGACCAGCAAGATGGAGTTTTTCGTGGCAATCCCCATCAGCATGACCAAGCCGATCAACGAGGGCATGGAAAAGCTTTTATGGGCCAACAACAGGGCGACAAAGCCACCGCCAAACGACAGCGGCAACGCGACCAAAATGGTAATCGGCTGCAAAAAATCCTTAAACAACAACACTAAGACCACGAAAATGCACAACACGCCAATCAGCATCGCCACACCAAAGCTGGTGAACAATTCGATCATCATTTCCGCATCACCAACGTTGACTTGCTTGACCCCCGTAGGCAGTGACCGGATGCTGGGCAATGCCTGCACGGCTGCGGTGACATCACCCAATTGCCGGTCAGACAATTCAATTTCAAAGTTGATGTTACGGGCGCGGTCATAACGGTTGATGACCGCAGGGCCGCTGGACAAGCTCAAATCGGCGACTTGACCCAGCATCACAGGGCCTATGCCAGGTTTGCCGGAAGGTACGGCGAGGCGCTCCAACACCGCCAAATCACTGCGGCCATTGGCGTTGAGTTTGACCATGATCGGCACTTGCCGTTGCGCAAGGTTAAACTTGGGCAGCGACATACCGTAATCCCCCACGGTGGCAATACGCAGGGTTTCGGCGATGGCGGCACTGGTCACGCCCAAATCGGCGGCGCGGGCAAAATTGGGCCTGACAGCAATTTCTGGCCTGACCAGCGCGGCGGTCGAAGCGATATTACCTAAGCCGTGAATCGTCCGTAACTCTTTTTCGACCGCCCGTGCGGCGGAGAACAAGTCTTGCGGGTCTTCACCGCTCAACACCAGCACATATTTTTCCCCCGATGACCCTAGCCCCACTTTGGTACGCACACCCGGCAACGCTTGCAAGGCGGTACGGATATCCCGCTCTATGGCTTGTTTGCGCACTGGCCTATCTTGGCGGTTCGCCAATAATACCGTTAAGGTCGCCTTACGCACATCACCGCCACTCTGGGTGGTCATCGGGTCAGCCCCCGCCGTGCCGCCGCCAATAGTGGTGTAGATATTTTTGACATAAGGTACGGCGGCCACCAAACGCCGCGCCGCTTCCGCCGAAGCGCTGGTCTGCGCCAAGGTCGATCCCGGCGGCAATTCCACAAACACTTGGCTTTGCGGGTTGTCATCGGGGGGAATAAATCCGGTTGGCAACAACGGGATCAAGAATAAGGAGCCGACAAAAAACGCCACCGCCCCGACAATGGTGGTCAACCGATGCCGTAAGCACCACGCCGCCAAGCGCAGGTAGTGGTGCATGACCCGCCCATCGGCGTGCTCTTGGTGGCCGGTATTTTTCAGCAAATACGCCGACATCATCGGCGTTAGCATCCGTGCCACCAGCAACGAGGCCATAATCGCCAATGAAGCCGTCCAACCAAATTGCTTGAAAAAACGTCCGGCAATGCCGCTCATAAACGCGGTCGGCAAAAACACCGCGACCAAGGCGAAGGTTGTCGCCACCACCGCCAAGCCAATTTCTTCCGCCGCGTCCATAGCCGCTTGGTAGGGGGTTTTGCCCATCCGCAAATGACGGACGATGTTTTCCACTTCAACAATCGCATCATCGACCAAGATACCAATGATTAACGATAAGGCCAGCAAGGTGACGACATTCAGCGAAAAACCAAAATAATCCATGCCCATAAAGGCCGGAATCGCCGACAACGGCAAGGCCACGGCGGAAATAAAAGTCGCCCGCCAGTCGCGCAAAAACAGCCAAACCACCAACACCGCCAGCGCCGCGCCTTCATAGAGCAAGGCCATTGAGCCGTGGAACTCTTCTTGTACGGGCACGACAAAATTAAACGCTTCGTTCAATTCGACATCGGGATTGGCAAGGCGCAAAT
>JAQTNZ010000387.1 GCA_028713595.1 Methylovulum sp.
ATGGTGCTGACATCCGGCTTGATGAACTGCATGGTGTCATAAATGGACATGCCCGCAGTCACCGAACCACCAGGTGAATTGATATACAAGTGGATGTCTTTGTCAGGGTTTTCCGATTCCAAGAACAATAACTGGGCAACCACCAAGTTCGCCATGTAATCTTCGACTTGACCGACCAGGAAAATGACCCGCTCCTTCAATAATCTGGAATAAATGTCAAAAGAACGCTCACCTCTGGCGGTTTGTTCTATGACCATAGGAACCAATCCACCTGCCGCTTGTATGGGGCTGTTTGGACTTATTGCATGATGCGGATACATAAACACTCCTTAACGTTGGTATTTTTCCATGACTTCGCTAAAAGGCAGCGTTTCTTCCGAAACCTGCGCCCTAGCAACCAGCCATTCGACAGTTTGGTTTTCCAAGACCATTTGCTGGACATCAGTCAAACGGCTCTTGTCGGCATAATACCAGTTGACGACTTCTTCTGGCGACTCATAACTTTTCGCCATGTCTTCAACGGTACTGCGGACCTTATTGTCATCCAAGGTAATGTTGTTTTTATGGATGACATCTCCAAGAAGCAAACTTAATGCCACACGGCGTTTTGCTTGCGCCTCAAAAATGTCACGCGGCAACTGTAAATCTTCCAAACTGAGTTTTTGGCGTTTGGCCGTCTCAAGGTAAGGCTTCATCAGGTTTTCGACTTCTTCATCGATCAGCGTGCCAGGCACGGCAATGTCAAATTGGGTGTATAAAGCTTCCAGAGCTGAGTTTTTCAGTCGGGCTAACAGGGCGGTAGCCAATTCACGGCCCATATTGGTTTGGACATCGGCACGGAAGGCTTCGATAGTGCCTTCTTCAACGCCATAGCTTTTGATGAATTCTTCGTCAATTTCCGGCAAAGTTGGCTCTTCAACCTTAATGGTTTCAGCGGCAAACTCGGCGGTTTTGCCGGCCAGTTGGGCGTTGCCGTAATCTTCGGGGAAGGTGGCGGTAAAAGTTTTGTGTTCGCCTGCCTGAAGACCGATCAGATTGTCTTCAAAGCCTGGGATCATTTGTTTGGCGCCAATGACCACTTGGTAGTTTTCGGCTTTGCCATTGATGAAGTCTTCGCCATCGGCAGTACCGGAAAAGGTGATGGTGATGCGGTCTTGCTCTTGGGCAGGACGGGCCACTTCTGTCCAAGTCAGTTTTTGGTTGCGCAATTTTTCAATCATTGCGTCAACATCGGCATCGGTGACAGTTGACAGGGTGCGGGTGACTTGCAGCTGATCCAGGCCGTCCAAGACTATTTCAGGATACACTTCAAAAATGGCGGTGTATTTGAAGCCTTCGGATTCGTCAATCGAGTCGATAAATGGCTGTCCGGCGGGTCTTAGCTCTTGGTTTTGCAGGGCTTCATAATAGGTTGATTGGATCAGGTCGCCGGCAATCTCGCCACGGACACGGTCGCCAAATAATTTTTTTACAATGTGTGAAGGTACTTTGCCAGGACGGAAGCCGTCAACTTTAACTTCGCGGGCCAAAGACTTAAGGCGTGTCGCCATTTTTTCCTGAACAACGGATTCTGGCACGCTAACTGTCATTTTTCGGCTTAACTCTGATGTCTTCTCGACAGAAACTTGCATTTCTTTACTCCACGCATTTAATAAGGATTTTTAGAGACTGATAACGGCTCAATAGAACGGAAAATGGCGGCTTATCGGGATAAGGCCGCCATTTTTAAGGAATTAAGTGGTGCGAACGGAGAGACTCGAACTCTCACAGGGCAACCTACTGGAACCTAAATCCAGCGCGTCTACCAATTTCGCCACGTTCGCACTTTGAATGAACTTAGCATTATATAGGTTTTACTATATGGATAACAAGCTATTATTTTAAAAGTGCCGCTTATTTCATTTGTGTGGCCGGTAATTATGTTATGCTTAAAAATTTTTACAACCACCCATTAACCTAAGCCGGAGGCGATATGTCCATAGAAACCAAGCCACCCTTTCCGCCATTTACGCTTGCCAGCGCCGGGCAAAAAATCCGCGCCGCTGAAGATGCCTGGAATTCGCGGGATCCCAATCGCTGTGCTTTAGCCTATACGTTGGATTCCACTTGGCGCAACCGCGCTGAGTTTATTGTCGGCAGGGGGGCGATAACCGCCTTTTTGGAACGCAAATGGGCGGCCGAGCTGGAGTACCGCCTGATTAAAGAATTGTGGGCGTTTACCGATAACCGGATTGCCGTGCGTTTTGCCTATGAATGGCATGATGCGGCAGGTCAGTGGTTCCGCTCTTACGGTAATGAAAATTGGCAATTCAACGAATATGGCCTGATGCAGCGGCGGGTCGCCAGCATCAACGATTTACCTATCCATGCCGCAGACAGGCTATTCCATTGGCCGCAAGGGCCACGGCCTGACGGGCATCCTGGCCTATCCGAGCTGGGTTTGTGAGGGCTGTTTATCATTTTTATTGTAACCCGCTGATGTTTAGATAAGTATGTCCAATAACTATATGTTTGATAACGATGATCCGTTGGACTCGCTAAGAATACCGCCCCATTCCATCCCCGCCGAACAGGCGGTTTTGGGTGGCTTGATGCTGGATAACCAAACTTGGGATTCGGTTGCCGATAAGGTGCAGGAAATCGATTTTTATCGCCGCGATCATCGGCTGATTTTTAAAGTTATCGCGCAATTGGCCGAAAAGCAATCGCCGTTTGACATTGTCACCATTTCCGAAGCTTTGGCGGGCGATCTGGCCGATACCGGCGGCTTGGCCTATTTGGGCTGGCTGGCAAAAAATACGCCTAGTGCGGCCAATATTGTCACTTATGCCAATATTGTCCGTGACCGCTCGGTGTTGCGCCAGTTAATCCATGTCGGTACGCGTATCGCCGATTCGGCGTTTAACCCCGAAGGCCGCGAAACCGCCGAATTGCTGGAAAATGCCGAACGCGAAGTGTTTAAGATTGCCGAACAACGCCAACGCGGGCAGGGCGGCTTTATCCCCATTAAGGCCCTGCTCGCCAAGGCCGTAGACCGTATCGAAACCTTGTTTGAGCAAGATGGCAATATCACGGGTGCGGCGACTGGGTTTTCGGACTTTGACCAACTCACTTCTGGCTTGCAACCTGCTGATTTAATTATTGTTGCGGGTAGGCCGTCAATGGGAAAAACTACCATAGCCATGAACATGGCGGAAAATATCGCCATCAAAAGTGACAAGCCCGTGGCGGTGTTCAGTATGGAAATGCCGGGGGATGCCTTGGCGATGCGGATGATGTCGTCCTTAGGGCGTATCGACCAACATAAGGTGCGCACGGGCAAGCTGGAAGATGACGAATGGCCTAGGCTGACCTCGGCGATTAACTTGTTGGCGGAAACCAAACTGTTTATTGATGACACCCCAGCGTTGTCACCCACCGAAGTGCGCTCACGCGCTAGGCGTTTGGCCCGCGAACACGGGCAACTGGGCCTGATTGTGCTGGATTATTTGCAATTGATGCAATCGCCCTCTAGTGGTGAGAACCGTGTCCAGCAAATTTCCGACATTTCCCGTGGTTTAAAGGCCTTGGCGAAAGAATTGAACGTCCCAGTCATTGCCTTGTCGCAGCTTAACCGTAATCTGGAGCAACGCCCGAACAAACGGCCTGTTATTTCGGATTTGCGCGAGTGTGTGACGGGCGAT
>JAQTNZ010000388.1 GCA_028713595.1 Methylovulum sp.
TTTATTGTCGTCTGTGGCTTGGTTATCGCCACTATGGCGGGGTTGATGCCCTTAAACACCCTGGCTGAACTGGTCAACATCGGCACCTTGGCGGCGTTTGTACTGGTATGCTTAGGGGTGATTGTCCTGCGCATCAGCAAACCGGACATGCACCGCCCTTTCCGTGCGCCGTTCGGTTATACCTTACCCGTGTTGGGCATGTTATCGTGTAGCGCGTTAATGGCCTTTTTGCCGGCCATGACTTGGTTACGTTTTGTCGTCTGGCTAGTGCTGGGCCTGATTGTGTATTTCACCTACTCCGTCCATCACAGTAAAATGGCGCAAGCCTAAGCGCATCCGTCTTGACTTAAAGCGATGGGGCCAAAGCGCTTTGGCTCCATCATGCTTATGATGTGATGCCAACACCTTCACCCAAGCCTTGCCGATTTTGCTATCATAGCAGGCTTTTTTACCGTTACAGGAACACTTATGCAGCATCCTATTGACCATCAACGCTTACAGGCGGATCTTAGAATGCCTTGGCTGACCGTGGCGATGGCGGCGGTGGTGTTGGCCGCTTTAGTGCTGGTGTGCCAAAACCTGCCCGCAGACTTGCGCCAGCCCTTACCGGAAGCGACCCGTGAGTGGCTGAGGACGCTCTTCTACGCCATCGCCATCGTCACCTTCCCGTTCACCAACCTGCTGCGGCATATCCAGTTACGCCTTAACCAAACAATGCCGCTTGAGCAAAAACCTTACGCGCAAGCCGCCAAGCGCCGCTATTGGGTGACGGTAATCGTCTCCATGTCCTTGATACAAAGCCCAGGGATTTATGGCTTTGTCATGTTTTATCTTGGCGATTCTGTCAATACCTTGACCATTTTTACCCTGATGTCGGCCTTGGGCCTGTATTTATACCGCCCCAAGCGGGCCGAATACGAAGCGCTGATAATCGCACTGGCTAACCAACACCATGAATGATTTACTGACCGATGCGGATTTGTGCGTCAAATGCGGCTTATGCCTGCCGTATTGCCCGACTTACACGCACACCCAAAATGAAAACGAATCGCCGCGTGGGCGTATCGCCTTAATCCAAGGCTGGGCAGGGCAAAAGTTAGCCGGCTCGGAAGCCTTGTTCGGACACATTGATAATTGCCTGCTATGCCGCTCATGTGAGCGGGTTTGTCCCGCCGCAGTGCCTTACAGCCGCCTGATTGACAATTTCCGTAGCCAAAGCCGCCCCGAACGCCACAGTTCGGTGCGCGTGTCACTGCTAAAAAAAGTCGCCCATGACCAAAAAGCCCGCCGCTGGGCGCAACAGGGCCTACGGCTTTATCAGAGCAGCCATTTACAACACACTGCCCGCTTGTTAAAACTGCCGCAACTGTTGCGTTTTCAAGCCTTAGAACGGCTGTTGCCGGCGCATTCCCAGCCCTCGCCCGCCATAAAAAACCACTATCTGGCAACCGCGCCCCAACAAGGCACAGTGGGTTTGTTTGTCGGCTGCATGGGCGAATGGCTGGATCAAGAAACAGTCCAAGCCGCCATTACCGTACTGACCTGCGCGGGGTTTGCCGTCCATATCCCCACCCGGCAAGCCTGCTGCGGAGCCTTAGCCTTACATGACGGCGACCAAGCCACCGCCCAGCAGTTGGCGGACACCAATATCAGCGCCTTTGGCGAGTTGGACTTGGATGCCATCGTCAGCATCGCCAGCGGCTGCGGCAGCCAATTGCGCGAGTACATTAAGCCAGGCTTTGCCCTAAAGGTGATGGACATTAGCCAATTTTTAAGCCAAGTGGGCGACAGGTTAACGGCACGGTTAAAACCTTTGCCCAAAACCGTTTGCGTGCATACGCCCTGCTCCTTAAAAAATGTCCTGCGTACCGAGCAAAGCGTTTTTAAATTGTTGCAACACATCCCTGAGCTTAACCTTATCCCCTTACCGGACACGGCGCAATGCTGCGGCTCGGCGGGCAGCTATATGTTGGATCATCCCGATATGGCGCAGACTTTATTAAACGCGGTGCTGGATCGGGCCTTGCAAACGCAACCAGATACCTTAGTCAGCTCCAATATCGGCTGCGCCTTACATATTACGGCGGGGTTGCGCGAGCGGGGGATTAAGCTGGAAGTCGTGCATCCGGTGGTGTTGCTAGCCAGACAGCTGTGAGCCGAACCCGTTTTGCCTTATCATTGTCACCGTTAAAAAATTTGGCACGGTAACTGGTTTTCTTGACCGGACTTTAACCTTAAAATAATAGTGGAATTTTTTGCAGGTTTTGCCAAAAAACTGCTAGGATTCATACCCTCCTTTAACACGTCCCACAGGTCTGCCCATGAAAACTGATGATATAGCGGCTATAAAAACATACTTACTTGATTTGCAAGATAAAATTTGTTCGGCACTGGAAACCCAGGAACCCCAAGCCCGCTTTATCGAAGAATGTTGGGAGCGGGCCGAAGGGGGTGGCGGGCGGACACGGGTTTTGGCGGACGGCGCGGTGTTCGAGCAAGGCGGGGTCAATTTTTCTTCGGTGTCGGGTATTAGCTTGCCGCCTTCGGCGACCGCCAAGCGCCCGGAGCTGGCGAACCGCCATTTTCATGCGATGGGCGTGTCTTTGGTCATCCACGCCAGAAACCCTTATGTGCCCACCTCACATGCCAATGTCCGGTTTTTGATCGCCGAACAACCGGGCGAGCCGACCATTTGGTGGTTTGGCGGCGGTTTTGATTTGACCCCGTTTTATCCGTTCCATGAAGATGTCATTTATTGGCATGAAACCGCCCGGAAAGCTTGCCTGCCGTTTGGTGACGGGGTTTATGACACTTACAAAAAATGGTGTGACGACTATTTTTTCCTGACCCATAGGGATGAGACCCGTGGGGTCGGCGGCTTGTTTTTTGACGACCTCAACGAATGGGAGTTTGAAAAATGCTTCGCGTTCATGCAAAGCGTCGGCAACCATTATACCGAAGCCTATTTGCCGATAGTCGAAAAACGCAAGGACACCCCTTACGGTGAGCGCGAGCGGGAATTCCAACTATACCGCCGTGGCCGTTACGTGGAGTTTAACCTCGTTTATGACCGGGGCACCTTGTTTGGCCTGCAATCTAAAGGCCGCACCGAATCTATACTAATGTCAATGCCCCCAGTGGCGCATTGGCGGTATAACTGGCATCCCGAACCCGGCTCGCCAGAAGCGCTGTTGTATGAGCAATACTTACAGCCACACAATTGGTTGGGCGTTTAAAGCCACCCATGTCGCTATTAGCCATGCAATTCCTGCTAGGCTTGCTGTATGCCAATGCGGGCGAATGGCTGATGCACAAATATATCCTCCATGGCTTGGGCGGGAACCCGCGCAGTTTCTGGGCGTATCATTTGCATGAACACCATGCGGTCTGCGCCCAATACGCGATGGTTGATCCGGGTTACCAAAAGCCCGACTTAGCCACTTGGAACACCCAAAGCAAGGAGCTGGTCGTATTATTGGGCATCATCACGCTACATCTGCCGTTATTGTTCATGGCACCGACATTGGCCGGCGCCCTTTATCTGTCTTTGGGGCTTTATTATTACAAACACCGTAGGGCGCATCTGGATTCGGCCTGGGCCAAGCAACATTTGCGCTGGCATTACGACCACCACCTTTGCAACCAGCCCAGTTGTAGCGGCAATTGGTGCGTGACGTGGCCC
>JAQTNZ010000389.1 GCA_028713595.1 Methylovulum sp.
TTTTTGCGAAAGATTTTTGGGTGTCCTACCCAAAAATCAGCAAAAATCACGCGACCCGCTATGCCTTCGGCTGCCCCAGCCGTCCTGGTCACTCGCTCGCCACCCAACAAGGGGTTAGCTCACATGCTCTCCAATGACTCGACGCGATTTCGTATAGCCTGCATTTTCACTTCCGCTTCGCTTCGTGAAAACACAGGCACTATCGCTTCTGGGGACTACTCGACTCCTGTCTCGCAGCGCTGGCGGCTTGGCGGTTAAGATGGCAGGCGGGTTTGGGCATATTTGTCCGCCATTGACGGTAGGGGGGCGGTGGGGGCATTTATCCAAGCGAGTATGTCTTGCCAGACGGTGGGGGCTTCAAGGTCACGCAACAGCATGTGGTAGCCGTCCTTATAAAAGGCGATGGTTTTTGGTTGGTTTTGGTCGCGCAGGAAATGCCCGATGAATTGGTAGGTGGGGGCTTTCGGGATGAGTTGGTCATGGTCACCGTAGAGCAGCAGGCTGGTTTGTTGGAGCTGTCCGGCTTGTTCTTGGGCGGTGTCCATCAAATTGGCAAGCCCATACATGGCTTCGACACGGGTGGCTTTGATAACTAAAGGGTCGCGACCTAAGGCGATGAGCATGGGGATATTGTCGGAGGCACGGATTTTTAGCCCCCGCCCGGTCAGGGTCAGCGTGGGCAGGGTGTGGGCGAGTGACCAAAGCAGGGCTTGTTGGTACCAAGGCATGGTGTCACGCGCCCAGACGGCGGGAGCCGAGAGGATAAGCCCGGCAACGGTGGGTTTTACGGATTGGCTCATGGTCGCTATCACCACCGCCGCGCCCATGCTTTCTCCTAGCAGATAAACGGGGGTGTGCGGATGGCGGTCTTGGACAAGCCGGATAAAGTCTGCCAAGTCTTGGCTATAAGTGTCTGTGCCGCTCCAGCCTCCGCGTTGGGGGCTGCCGCCAAAGCCACGTTGGTCATAGGCATAACAGGCGATGCCGTGTTGACTAAAAAATTCTCCAGGTTTTTGAAAAAAGCTACTATAGTCGTTGAAACCATGCACGGCGATGACGGCGGCGGTGGGTTTTTGATTGGCGGCGGGCAGCCATGTCCTCAGCGGTAATAATGTGGCATCGGCGGTGAGGTAACGGTGTCCGAACAATTGCGCGGTGACGGTGGCGGGCCCGGCTTGGTAAACATGTGGCATACATCCTGCGAGCAACAGGATCAGCAGATAATAGGGGCGATGTGGGCGGCGGTTTGGGGGCATTGTTTAGGGGGGGGTAGTGGGGTAGCTCGGACAGGGCGAAAGTGTCACGGCATCTTTGGGTGTGTTTTATAAAGTTGCTGCGTGGCCCGATTGCCGCGTTGCACGGTATCTAAAAAGAAATTGATCGCGACGCTTTTAAGCCATGCTCTTAGTTAAAAATTTCCTCGAACGAGTAGCCGTGGGTGTGCATGATGTCTTTCAACTCTTTTAAGGCTTCCATTTGGATTTGGCGGATGCGTTCACGGGTTAGACCTAGCCCTTGGGCGACTTGTTCCAGGGTGGCCTCCTGATAACCGCATAAACCATAGCGGCGGCAGATGACCTCCCGTTGCTTCTCTGGCAATTCAAAAATCCAATGGCAGATGTTGAGCCTGATACCTTCGGCTTGGATACGTTCATCATGCGGTAGGCTGCTGTCGTGGCTAAGGGTTTCGAGCGTGGGTTTGCCTTCATCCTGAAGGGCGGGCAAGTCCACAGAAGTGACCCGCTCATTGAGTTTCAGCATTTTTTCCACTTGCGACACCGGCCTGTCAAGATGGTTGGCAATATCTTCGGCGGTGGGTTCCCGGTCAAGCAATTGCGCCAGATGGCGTTGTGCTTTCAGGTAGGTGTTCATTTCCTTGACAATGTGGATAGGCAAGCGGATGGTGCGGGTTTGGTTCATTATGGCGCGTTCGACCGCTTGGCGTATCCACCAGGTCGCATAGGTGGAGAATCTAAAGCCTTTTTCGGGGTTGAACTTTTCCACGGCACGGATCAGGCCTAAATTGCCTTCATTGATGAGGTCCAATAACGGCAGGCCACGGTTGACATAGCGGCGGGAAATTTTGACCACCAGGCGCAGGTTACTTTCAATCATGATGTTGCGTGCGGCCCGGTCACCTTGGATGGCTTTTTTGCCGTAACTGATTTCCTGTTCGGCAGTCAGTAGGGTTGAGCGTCCGAGTTCATTGAGATAGACACGGGTGGCATCAAAATCCTGTGGGCTTTTGGCTTTGATGGCGGCGACTTCAATATCCAAATCCATTAGGTTTTGTTGGGCAGGGGTGTCGCATTCATCGTCAAAGACAAGATTTTCATCAAAGATTACGGTAATCTCATCATCCGATGGCTCTATCAATGGTTCAGTCATAAATAATTTTCGGGATTAATCGGCGTGATGGCGATTATTTGGGCAATAAATTAAGCGGATTGACAGGGATGCCATTTTTTCTTATCTGAAAATGCAGGATGTTAGGCTTGTTTGCTGGTGCACTGAGTTCGGCAATGCGTTGGCCTGCTGCCACCCGTTGTTCTTCTTTGACGAGGACATGGCTATTATTGGCATAAGCCGTCAAATACTGTTCATTATGTTGGATAATAATGAGGTTTTTAAGGCTGCTAAGGCCTTGTCCGGTGTAGACCACCCGTCCGGTTTCGGCCGCCAATACCGCTTGCTTGCCCGTTTTATTTTCTATATCAATGCCTTGATGGTTAGATTGCGTAAAGCTTTTGACCACCACGCCATTCATCGGCCACCTGAAAGCCAACTTTAACATCTTTTTGTCAGCAATTGGAATGCTTGTTTTTTTTTCCACAAGAGCCGGCACTTTGCGGATGGGTTTGGGTGGCGCGGCTTTTGGGGCTTTGATTATAGCGGGTATAGGGGGTTTTTTTGTGGGGGGAATTGTGAATTTTTGAACTGCTTCACGTTTTTCTTTGACAGGTACGGGTTTTGCCTGGCTTTGTTCCTGTTCTTCGGGAGGGGGTGATAGTGTGAGGATTTGTCCTTCTTTGACTTGATAAGGGGAGGGGAGATTGTTCCATTGTGCCAGATTTTGGAAAACCTGGCCGGTTTTTACGCTGATGGAATACAGGGTTTCGCCAGGTTTTACCTGATAATATTTTACGGTGGCGGGCGGTTTTTTACGGATGCTGCCCGTTGGGATTTTGGCTTTGTTTGGTTTAGGTGCTTGGGCGGCGGCGGTTTTTTTAGCGGTGGTGGGCGGGTGTGCCTGTTGTGCCATGGCTTTGTCTGGCGTTTGCCCGCTAACAATGTTGGCTAACGTCAGGCTAAAGAGAAAAATTGGCTTGATGAGTTGGCGTTTCATGGATTATTTTTTCAGCAATATTTTTTTAGCCAGATTAATTTTTGCAGCCAAGTAATCAGAGCCGCCCCGGTCTGGATGGTTTTTTAGCATCAGCCGCCGATGTGCGGCCAGGATGTCCGTTTCGGTGGCGCCCAGTTTTAACCCCAAAATGTCGTAGGCTTCGTCTATGGACATGTCGCCTTTGTGGTTGGCGGGGGAATGTGGTGGTTCCCAGGGTCGTCCGCCATAAAGTGCCCATAAACGGTGCAAGTGCGGAAAAACGGGCAGCAGCAACGGCAGCAAGCGTGCCATGAAGGCGATGACAACGGTGATGAGCGCCAATAGGGGGGGA
>JAQTNZ010000390.1 GCA_028713595.1 Methylovulum sp.
ATTTTAAAAATATTGCCCTGCGCCGTGGTGTAAGGGTGTTGTTTGCCAATTCTTCTTTTACTATACATAAAAGCCAAAAAGTGGGGTTTACCGGTGCTAATGGTGCGGGTAAATCCAGTCTTTTTGCTATGGTCAGGGATGAGCTACATCCTGATGAAGGCGAGTTTTCGATGCCCCCCAACTTGGAAATCGCCCATGTTGCCCAAGAAACCCCAGCTATCGCCAGTGCCGCCATTGATTATGTGGTTGATGGTGATGCCGAATTACGGCGGGTACAAACACGCTTGGCCGCCGCCGAAGCTGCCAACGATGGTATACGGCAAGCCGAACTGCATACTTTGCTGGAAACGATAGGCGGCTATACTGCCCAAGCCCGTGCGGCACGGTTGATGGATGGCTTGGGTTTTCGCCCCGATCAGGAAAACAACCTGGTCAGTTCCTTTTCCGGTGGTTGGCGGATGCGCCTAAATTTGGCACAAGCCCTGATGTGCCGCTCTGATGTCTTGCTATTGGATGAGCCGACCAACCATTTGGATTTGGATGCGGTCATTTGGTTACAAGATTGGTTATGCAAGTATCCCGGCACGTTGTTGTTGATTTCCCATGACCGGGATTTTTTGGATACCATCACCGACCATATTGTCCATATTGAAAATAATAAAGCCGAAATTTATACCGGCAATTATTCGGCTTTCGAAAAAATGCGGGCGGAAAAATTGGCGCAGCAACAATCCGCTTATTTGAAACAACAACGTGAAATTGCCCATATCCAAAGCTTTGTTGACCGTTTTAAAGCCCAAGCCACCAAGGCGAGGCAAGCGCAAAGCCGTATTAAGGCCTTGGAGCGTATGGAGCTTATTGCCCAAGCCCATGTTGATTCGCCCTTTGATTTTAGTTTCCCAAGTCTGGGCAGGATGCCCAATCCTTTGCTGAAACTGGAGAAGGCCGATATTGGTTACGGTGACAAAACCGTCATTAAAAATGCTAGCCTCGCTATTGCCCCAGGCAATAGGATAGGCTTGCTAGGCCCGAATGGAGCCGGTAAGTCCAGCTTGATTAAGGTCTTGGCAGGGGATATGGTGGCGAAAACGGGTACACGGCTAACGGGTGAAGGCCTTAAAATCGGCTATTTTGCCCAGCATCAATTGGAGCAGTTGCGCTTGGATGAAAGCCCGTTATGGCATCTGCAACAACTGGACAAACAAGCCACCGAAAAAGATTTGCGTAACTTTTTAGGTGGTTTTGATTTCCAGGGCGATAAGGTGTTGGAAGCGGTCAAACCTTTTTCAGGCGGTGAAAAAGCCCGTTTGGTCTTGGCGATATTGGTTTACCAAAACCCTAACTTATTGTTGCTGGATGAGCCGACCAACCATTTGGATTTGGAAATGCGCCACGCCTTAAGTGTCGCTTTACAGGATTTTCAAGGCGCAATGGTGGTGGTTTCGCATGACCGCCATTTATTGCGTTCAGTCACCGATCAATTGATATTGGTGGCTGACGGTAAGGTACAGGATTTTGATGGCGATTTGGATGATTACCGCAACTGGTTGACCGAACAGAAAAAAACTGCCGAAAAGCCCGCTACGGTCGAGACCGCCTCGGTATCTCGCAAAGACCAACGCAAACTTGATGCCGAACGCCGCCAACGCCATAAGCCCTTGTATGACTCCTTGAAAAAAACCGAACTAGCCGTGGAAAAATATCACCAGGAACAACTGCAATTAGTTCAGGAACTGGCTGATCCGGCACTGTATGATGACTTGGCAAAAAACCGCCTGAAAGAATTATTGGATAGGAAGGTTAAGGTGGATAAGGCTTTGGAAGAAGCAGAAATGGCGTGGCTGGATGCCGAGGAAAAACTCGAGGCGGCCAAATAAGCTTTGCTAGGCTTTTACTTGTCGGTGGCCATTATGAAGCTAAATATCTACAAAGCGAGCTTAGGCGATGTTGCCATTATCTGGGAGCTTATTGCATTATCGGCGCAAACACTACAAGCACAATATTATACGCATTCGGAAATAGAGGCGGCCTTGGAGTTAGTGAAGGGTATAGAAGAATTGATTGCCGCAGGTAGCTTTTTGATCGTCAGTTACGAGGAAGTTATTATTGCTTGTGGTGGTTGGACGATTGACAGTGCCAATCCTCGGCAAGCCGAGCTAAGAGGTTTTTTTGTCCATCCTGAGTTTGCCCGTAAAGGTGTGGCGACCCAGCTTTTGCATAGCTGTACAGATGAATGTTTGCGAAGTGGCGTTGAAACTTTATACTTGACCGCCACGCTGTCAGGTGAACCTTTTTACCAAAAACAGGGTTTTTCCGAACAGTCACGCTATCAGCAACTGTTGTCCAATGGCGAGAGTTTTACCTTGGTCACTATGGAAAATACCTCGCTCAGGTAACAGTGAAACCGAGGTCGCCAACAAAATCAAGCAAATACCGGATTTGAAGATAACCTGGAATCCGGTACAATTGCAGATCTTTACCCCTAAAATATTAATCTGCTCCGACCCGCCAATTTTGGGGTCAATCCTGCGTCCAACTACGAGTGAATTATTTTGACTGCAATCCCCCTTGTCATTGACCTTGACGGTACTTTGACGCGTACAGATATGCTGCACGAATCCGCAGTGAGGGTTTTATGTGACAGGCCCTTGGAGGCTTTAGCTATCCCTTATTGGCTATGGCAAGGCAAGGCGGTGCTGAAAAAAAACTTGGCGGAACGTGCCTGTTTTGATGCCGCTTCCCTGCCTTATGACCGCCCGTTTTTGGACTGGTTAACAACACAACGCGCCCAAGGTCGCCAGTTAGTGTTATGTACTGCATCTGACGCGGCTATTGCCACAAAAATAGCCGGACATTTGGGTCTTTTTGACGAAGTGATGGCTAGTGATGGGGTGCTAAATCTGGCCGGTGCCCATAAGGCGCAGGCGTTGGTGCAGCGTTTTGGCCGTGGCGGTTTTGATTATGCGGGCAATTCCCAAGCGGATTTGGCGGTATGGCAATGCGCCCGCCATGCCATTGTGGTCAATGCCAGCGATAAGCTCACCCGGCAAGCGGCGGCGTGTTGCCACGTTGAACAGGTTTTTGCCCCCCCTACAGTAACCCCCGCATTATGGTCGCGTATGTTGCGTGTCCATCAATGGCTAAAAAACCTATTGCTGTTTGTACCTTTGGTTGCCGCCCACCAGATTACGCAACCGCAACATTGGCTAACCTTCATACTGGCTTTTGTTGCCTTTAGCATCTGTGCATCATCCGTCTATATTGCCAACGATTTATTTGACTTGGAGAGCGACCGCCAGCACCCTCGCAAATGCAAGAGACCGTTTGCTTCAGGTCTGCTGCCGATTTGGCTAGGAGTGTTGCTGGCTCCTTTGTTGCTGGCACTGAGTATTTGCCTGGCGGTTTATGTCGGTAAGTTATTTTTATTTTGGTTGGGGTTTTATTTTGTGTTGACCTGCGCTTACTCTTGGTTACTCAAGCGTTTGATGCTATTGGATTGCCTGACCTTGGCGATGCTGTATACCTTGCGGGTCATCGCTGGGGCGTCGGCGGCAGATATGCCATTGTCGTTCTGGCTCTTGGCTTTTTCCGTGTTTTTGTTCCTATCCTTGGCCTTTGTCAAGCGTTATGCAGAGTTACAGATACATGCGGGCATTAAAAAAAAATTGCATG
>JAQTNZ010000391.1 GCA_028713595.1 Methylovulum sp.
ATAGCCTTAGATTAAGCCGCAAACGTTCGGCATCTTCGGGGCGGATCACTGATAAAGGTGCCAACACCGGGCATTTATTGATATGCACGGTTTTCAGCGGTATCCGGCTGACCCCTTCAGGCAAATCTTGGCTGGCGGTAAACAGCCTTTGGCGAATCTGTTCCGCCGATAACGCCAACAGCGGCTCAGGGTCTACCGATAAATCATAGACAATCACCCCATTATTGTTACCGGGATGTTTGCAGAGTGGCATAACGATGGCAAGGCAATCGCCGCTGGCCGGATACATGCCGGACACATGCACCACCGGCGTGAAACTGCCCAATTGCAACAATTGCAGCGCCCCGTCTTTGCCCTTATGTTGCCATAAGAACCCGTATAGCCTAGGCTGTTTGTCCTTAATCAGCTTGGCAAGGGCGATGGTCGCATAGACATCGGCGAGTGCGTCATGGGCATTGCCATGGGCAATGCCATTGGCTACGGTCAATTGGTCAAGCCGGAAACTGGGCTTGCCGTCCGCATCCAGCGGCCATTGCAGCCCATCCGGGCGTAAGGCCTTGGCCGCCCTGACCACATCAAGCAAGTCCCAACGGGAATTGCCGTGTTGCCATTCGCGGGCATAAGCATCATAGAAATTGCGGTACAGGCCATTGCGAGTCACCTCATCATCAAAACGGATGCTGTTATAACCTAAGGTGCAGGTGTTGGGACGCGCCAATTGCGCATGGATCAGGCGGATAAAATCGGCTTCACACACGCCTTTTTGTCCGGCCAGTTGCGGGGTGATGCCGGTAATGGCGCAGGCATCAGGGTGCGGGAGGCTATCGGCGGGCAGTTGGCAATAAATTACCAGCGGCGTATCAAGGACATTAAAGTCAACATCGGTGCGGACACCGGCAAACTGGGCGGGGCGGTCCCGCTGTGGGTCGATGCCGAAGGTCTCATAATCGTGCCAATACAGGCTAAGGGATTCAGGCACGCCCTTGGGCTTCCAGCTTTTTCCGTTTGTCGCATTTTTCCACGCACACACACTCGCTATTGACCCCGCCACACGAGCCTTTAATTGCCCGTCTGCCAAAGATAACTCCGATTGCCATCAAACCGACTACAACCAGCATGAAAAAAAACGTCACTAAAAAATAAGTCATTATCTTATCCTCTTCATTTTTAAAAATAAGGCATGCTCAATGGCCCCGGTCTAAGGTTTTCATGTCTTTTAAACGGCCATTTTCAAAACGCAGATACTGTTGCAAGCGCCTGCGGCCAAAATCATAAACCCATTCCTCAACCACCACATCCACTTCGGCATATTGTTGCAGGCCTATATGGGTGGCCGTATTGGGATATAGGGTGATGCCATCACCCAGATACTGGGCTTCGTTGGCATAATGGCTGACACTGCGCCGTTCAATATGGCTGTCTATCGAGTAAGGCTCGCCACATTTATAAACCACATCGTTCTTGCTGTTGCCCAATTCGACCAAATGATGCCCACAACGTAAGGCAAAAGCCGTTTGGGAAGCCAACAGGCATAACGACAGCAGCAGTAATTTTGAGGGTTGCATAGACAGTTCCAAGCCAATAAGCGTACAGGCGTTTGTCTGACGATAGACGCGATCCTAACGTTTATAGATTGTAACCTATAGAGATGAATGGTCACTGAATTTATCAAATAAAAATCCCCTTCCAGAGAACACTCTGGAAGGGGATAGTCTAGCTTAACCGCCGAAATCGTCCAACATAATGTTTTCAGGTTCGACACCGTTATCCAACAACATTTTGATAACGGAGCTGTTCATGATTGGGGGCCCGCACATGTAAAACTCGCAATCTTCTGGCGCCGGATGGTTTTTCAGGTAGTTCTCATATACGACATTATGGATAAAGCCTGTGTAACCTTCCCAATTATCATCGGGCAATGGGTCAGACAAAGCGACATGCCATTGGAAATTTTCGTTTTCCCTAGCCAACATATCGAAATCTTCAACATAGAACATTTCACGCTTGCTACGCGCACCGTACCAGAAAGTGATCTTACGTTTGGAACCCAATCTGCGTAACTGGTCGAAAATATGGGAACGCATAGGCGCCATACCCGCACCGCCACCGATAAAGACCATTTCCGCATCGGTCTCTTTGGCGAAAAATTCGCCATAAGGGCCGGAAACGATACATTTGTCGCCTGGTTTCAGGCTAAAAATGTACGATGACATGATCCCTGGTGGCACATTTTCAGGTGCGCGGGGTGGTGGCGTGGCGATACGCACGTTCAGCATAATCTCTTTTTCTTCAGGGTATGAAGCCATAGAGTAAGCACGCAACGCCGGTTCTTTAACATCTGAGACATAACGCCATAAGTTGAACTTGTCCCAGTCATCACGGAAGCGTTCTTCAACATTAAAATCACTGTATTTGACCACATGCGGCGGACATTCAATTTGAATATAACCGCCTGCACGGTAGTTGATGGCTTCGCCTTCCGGCAACTCCAACACCAGTTCTTTAATGAACGTAGCGACGTTATGGTTAGATTTAACGGTACATTCCCATTTTTTCACGCCAAAAACACTGTCTTCAACTTCAATCGACATATTGTTCCTGACCGTGACTTGGCAAGAAAGGCGCTCGCCTTCCGCCGCTTCACGTTTGGTGATATGCGAGGTTTCAGTCGGCAGAATATCGCCGCCGCCCGAATGCACCTTAACGCGGCATTGGGCACACGTGCCGCCGCCGCCACACGCCGATGACACAAACAAACCGTTGTCAGCCAACGCGCCCAACAACTTTGACCCGACAGGCACATGGATTTTCCTTTCGTCATTGATCAGGATTTCCACATCACCTGCGGCAACCAATTTGCTTTTGGCACCGATAATGAGAAATACCAATGCAATCACGAAACCCGTGAAAATAATAATGCCTAAAATAATTTCCAACATTACGACACCTTCCTATAGTTGGATTCCAGAGAAAGCCATGAAGCCAAGCGACATCAGACCCGCAGTAATAAAGGTGATACCCAGGCCTTGCAAACCTGCCGGTATATCACTGTATTTGAGCTTTTCGCGCACACCCGCCATGACCGTGATCGCCAACGCCCAGCCTAAGCCACTACCGATACCGTAAGTGACGCTTTCGCCGAAGTTATAGTCACGTTCGATCATGAACAAACTACCGCCTAAGATGGCGCAGTTAACGGTAATCAAGGGCAAGAAGATACCTAAGGCGGAGTACAAAGCCGGAAAGAACTTATCCAAAATCATTTCCAAAATTTGTACCAACGCCGCGATCATGCCAATGCAGCTTAACAAGGCCAAAAAGCTTAAATCAACACCCTTAATGCCGATCCAAGACAAAGCATCTTCTTTCAACAAAGTGTGGTAAACCAAATTATTGGCGGGGACGGTGATGGCTTGCACCACCATGACCGCAACACCCAAACCCATCGCGGTGGAAATCTTTTTAGATACCGCAATAAACTTACACATCCCCAAAAAGAAGGACAACGCCAAGTTTTCGATAAAAACGGCTTTTACAAATAGACTGATATAGGCTTCCATTAGTGATGCCCTCCTTCACCGTGGGCAATCGCCATAATTTTAAACTCGACCTTTTCCGTTTGTTCAGGCTTCCATTGACGGACGCTCCAAAT